>JAPLCX010000066.1 GCA_026392035.1 Candidatus Auribacterota bacterium
TTAAGCGCGCGTATATTTAAGTTGGAGCCGACATACACCCTCCCGTCGCTCCCAATCGCGGGAGCGGAAACCGGATTAGTGGCCGCAGTGCCGGAAGTCTTATAGCTCCATGAAAGCGCCGGCTTCGACGGCCCCGCATAAGGGCTCAGTCCCGTATGCCTCGCATCATGATGAAACATCGGCCAGAGCAGAGGCCGCGGCGTCGGTGTGATCGTCGGGGTCGGCGTGATCGTCGGTGTTGACGTCTCTGTCGGTGTCGGGGTTATCGTCGGCGTCTGGGTCGGCGTGCGCGTCGGGGTGTTCGTCGGTGTTTCTGTCGGCGTCTCTGTTGGTGTAGGCGTTATTGTCGGTGTCTCAGTCGGCGTGGGTGTTGCAGTAGGTTCAGCGAGGTCATACAATATACCGTTATAATCACCGACAACGATATTCCCATCAGCCGAAATCGCGCATGACGAAGACCAAGGCCCCACAGCCAGTCCGCATGTCCATACCAGCGTTCCGTTTGAGTTGAGGGAATAGACCCCGTCCCCCCCCCAGCACGCCCCGAAATATATCCTGCCATCGGAATCTATGGCGGCCGAATTGACTATCGGACTACCGATATCGTAAGCCCACGCCAACGTACCGTTACTGTTCAGCGCATAGAATCTACCGTCCTGAGACCCGACACATATCGTGCTTCCACTGATTGCGGCGGTAGCCTCAAGCTGGCCTCCCGCAACATAACTCCACCTGAACGCACCGGTGTTTGTCAGCGCATATAATCTGTTACCCCAAGAGCTGACACACACCACTGAATCACTCACCATCGGGCTTGCCATCACGTATCCGCCCGTCAGGTAACTCCATGCGAAACTACCGTTGGAGTTAAGCGAATAAACCTTCCCATCATTGAGTCCGAAATACAATTTCCCATCATAACTTGGGGATGAAGCACCGCACCCACCGCTTGCTGAGTAACTCCAGCTGAGGGTCGCATTTGAGTTGAGCGAATAGAGATTACTGTTGTCGCTCCCGAAATACAGGTTGCCCGAACTATCCTCATAGGGACTACCGTTTGGCACTCCAGCACTATACGACCATGCCAGACTGCCGGTTGGGTTAAACGCATATAGGGGTAGAGCACCGTTACTACTTGTCAGTATTTTCCCGTTTTCCGATATTGTGATGCCGTTAGACGCCCAGACCGGAAGGTCATACGACCACAGCATACCCCCCGCAGAATTGAGTTTGTATAAAGCATTTTCTACGCCCCCGTCCTCCTTCCCGTATGAGCAATAGATGTTCCCCGCGCCGTCTATCACAGGAGAACAGTTAATCGTATCTGGCATTATGTATGACCATCTCACAACAGCACTGGACAGTCCGCCATACGGCGATACGCCTGTCCTGCCAGCATCGTGGTGAAACATTGGCCACGGGAGAGGCGTTGGCGTTATCGTCGGTGTCTCCGTCGGCGTACAAGTCGGTGTTAAGTCACTCCATGTAGGAGTTATTGTCGGTGTCTCGGTCGGCGTGGCGGTTTCCGCCTCAGCCGGCTTTAACGTATCCGTGGAAAAAGTAGGGAGAAAATAATCGGGCGCTGAAGACAGCTCATACTCGGCTGTGTCCCCGTAGTAGCTTGCCGCCGAAATGGCGCCGGCATCCCAGGCCCTGATATACACCTGCGCGTTGTCGGGCCCGGACACTGAGATACTGAATTCACCGGCGCCGGTAAACTCCCATTCCAAATCATCATCTCCTACAGCCCAATTACCCAAAAGTACATCATCTCCCCCTAGATAATCCGGTTTCGTAGGATCGGGCGGGTCTATCTCACCGTTGCTGTAAATTACCTGGAGAAGATCCCCAACTGCCAGCGGATTCCCTAAACCAGCATTATTATCTACTTCAGTCGGGGTAGGGCATGCGGCACCAACGAAAAAAAAGGCTTGCCCAGCCTCTGATGCTCTGACAATCCCTAAAAGTACGCAAAAAACTGTAATCGTTAAAATCCTATTGTATCTCATTATGATACCCCCGTTGCTCTCTGGCAATTGCCCCATGTAAGCGCTCTATCATTCACTTCGGTAAAGCCATTCATGTTGCAAGCGTCGGCTGCACTACAGTTTTTTATATCCCTTGTAGAGATCAACCATTTCAAGCAACGCTATCGCGATCCCGAACTTCGATCTCTCGCTGAATCCCTTAACATCACTGTCAACTCGAACAACCCTTGCGACGAGCTCGCGGCCTCCAGAACCTTTGGCCACAGGCTTGACATGAATATTCAGCTCCGTCCCAGGCTGGAATTCGTTTCGGCTAAGGAAAAACGCGCCCCCGGGAGAAGTATTGATAATCACCGTATCTTCTGAAACTTTATTATTATTTATATCCTCCCCCTCAAACCTGATGGGGATATAGATGTTATGCCGTTGAGTTCCCCTCTTTTCGACTTGCGAAGAATCTTCCAGCTCCATATTCATATCCATTTCCAGATCTCCAAGACAGATTATGTCCTTCCTCATATTCCTAATACGCAATATCCATGCCATAATAGATATTATATTATTTAGATCTGCTAATAAGCTGCCCGCCAATGCATTACGTACTAGGCTATAATTAGGGGGAAATATGTCATTCTTCTGAGTGATACATATTTATGTCTCATTTATGTCTCACTGGATGAAATGCTATTTTGGTTTAAGTTAGTTATGGTGTAACTGCTCAGGAACCAGAATTCAGGAATCAGGAGCCAGGAGTTGGAATGAGGACGCCGGCGGCGACATTTGAGGACTTGGGATACGGCGATGTTTCCGAGTTAATGCAGTTACTCGAAGAGGTCAGTAAGCTACTGGAAGCTTAGTCGCGATCCATTCTGGATTCTGGCTCCTGGCTTCTGACTACCTGAGTAGTTACGGCGTGGGTATCTATTTCGGGAATATTAAAAACAGAAAACTATCTCTTGGATTTTATCTTCAGCTTTTGGAGCCGGCGATAGAGCGTAGCCCTGCTCATGTCAAGCAGCCTGGCTGCAAGCACGCGTTTCCCATTTGCTTTTTTCAATGCGTCCAGGATGCGCTCCCGCTCATCCTTATATTCCATCCCGGCCATTGCCTGCTTTGTGATCGGACCCTGCAATTCCGGAGGAAGGTCTTCGGGCTCTATCTCCGACCCGAGGCAGCGCATGACCGCAAATTCTATCGCGCTTTTCAATTCGCGCACATTCCCCGGCCAATGGTAGCTAATGAGCATGCGCATCGCTTTATCGCTAACCCTTCGAACAGGTTTGCCGCTTGTCGCGCGGCACCTGTCAAGAAAGGTATCGACAAGTATCGGGATATCGTCGCGGCGTTCCCTGAGGGGAGGGAGCAGGATTCTCGCCACCCTGATCCTGTACAGCAGGTCCGCCCGGAACTCCCCCTTCTCAACCGCCTGGTCTAGACTCCTGTTCGTCGCAGCGATGACTCTTACGTCCACTTTACGGGGAACGGACTCGCCAAGGGGGGTGATCTCCTTTTGCTCGACAACCCGCAGGAGACTTGTCTGTATATTCAGTGGGACATTGCCGATCTCGTCAAGAAAGAGCGTCCCGCCGCTGGCGGCCTCGAACAGACCCTTGTAGTCCTCGACGGCCCCCGTGAAGGCGCCGCGCTTGTGGCCGAAGAGCTGGCTTGCGAGCAATGAATCTGTGAACACGGCGCAGTTTACCGCCAGGAAAGGCTTTCCCCTGCGTCGGCTGGTAAAATGTATCGCGCGGGCTGCGAGCTCTTTGCCGCTGCCGGTTTCGCCCTCGATGAGCACCGTCCAGTCAACCTGTGCAATTTCATGAATCTGCTGGTACACCCGCTGCATCGCTTTGCTTTTGCCCACCAGCTCATGGAATTTGGCTTTCTTCCCCAATTCGCGGCGGAGGTTGTAAACATCGGACACATCATAGAAATGAAATATCTTCCTCCTTGGATCTCGCGGGTCATCGTGAATCTCGACCTCGATCCAGCGCTTAGATTTTCCCTCACTCTCCATGCACACCGAAAGCCGGGCCCGAAGATGTTCCGGCTTTTTGATCATCTCCTCCAGTTCACTCTTCTCCTGTTCTTGGAATGGGAAGAACTCGAGCCAGCTTTTCCCCTGCGCCTCTTCACTGCTCTTGCCGGTGAGGAACTGGCCCGAATCGCTGAGAAAAGTTATCATGCCCTTCTCATCGGTCATAGCAGTTCCAATCCGCAACTGATTAAGAATAGCGAGCATATCGTTGAGACTTTTCAACTGTTGTTCGATGACGCTCTGAATCTTCATCGCGGCCGCCTTGCGCTCCGTAATATCAAGGACGGTGCCAACCAATCCGCCTATAGAGCCGTCGGGATTATTGAAAGTCGCCTTATGGAACACGACATCCCGATCGACGCCCTCCGCGTCCATTAGCCTCGACTCATACTCCTGAGAACCCGGCCTTTCAAAAAAAGCTCTATCCATCCGGGTATGTTTGTCGGCGAGATCCTTGAGGGCTATATCGTACGCATGCTTGCCTACTATCGAGTCTTTCTTCTGTCCGGTGAGGTTACTGAACGCCACGTTACAGCCCAGGTAGCGCCCGTCAACACTTTTATAAAAAACCGGAATCGGAATTGAATCGATCAATGCCTGCTGGAATTTGAATTGGTTTCTTACCCTTTCTTCCGCCTCCCTGCGTTCGCTTATATCCCTTACCACAGACTGGACAAGGCCATCCCCCTCTGGCGACACGATCTTGGAGCTGATGCTTACAGGGATGATCCTCCCGTCCTTTCTCACCTCCTCGCTGTCGAATACCATGGAGCCGTTTTTAATCAGTAGCGCCATCTTCTCGCTTACGATACGCGCGCTTTGCGGGGTCGTTATCTTTGAGAGGTGCGCCCCGATGAGCTCGCCCCTGGTATAACCCAGCATCCTGCCGACGGCCTCGTTCACATCCAGGATAATTTCTTTAAAATTGTGCACATAAAGAACATCATTGATGTTCTCGACTATGGTCCTGTAACGCAGCTCACTCTCACATAACGCCGCTTCCGCCCTTTTGCGCTCGGTGATATCCATATTGACCTCGGCGCACAACCATTCGCCCGCCTTGTTCTTGAACGGGATCGTGATTACCTGGATAGGCCTGTTTCCCTCCCTGGGCAGCGTCTCTTCGCTAACCACGCGTCCTTTCGTTTTCAATGCCGTGGCGACACCGCATCCGGGGCAGATCTCCTTTCTCCCCATAAAATATTCATAACATTTTTTCCCGCCCGGATCTCCGTAGACCTTCATCCACTCGGGATCGATGTAGCGTATGTTGTAGGAGGAATCTATGATATCGAAGCCGGTCCCGGTGGCGCCGAGTATAAATTCTATTTCCTCCCGGAGGACCTCCAGTTCTTTCACAGCCCCGCTGGATCGCGTGATATCCTCTGAAATAACCAATATATACATCGGCTCGCCGCGCTCGTCGAAAATTGGCGTTCTCTGCGTGTATAGCATGCGGGCCCCCAGTATGGGGCTGGGGTAAAATTCTTCAGGAGTGACTACCGTTTTGCGCTGTTGCAGGGATTCGCGGTCCTTTTCACGGATCAGATCGGCCTGTTGCCTCGGAAGAATATCATAGTCGGTTTTCCCGAGAACCTCTTCCTTTTTAAACCCCGAGAGACTTACATGGGACCTGTTCCATACGATATAGGTCCCGTCCCTCGCCGCCTTTAATGCAATGGCGACGGGAAGGTTGTCCAGGAGCGCTTCGAGCAGGATATCACGACCTCTATCCACAATGTATTCCTTTCACATATCCGATCAAAATTATAACAAGAACTGGACACGCATAAAATGGTATTACCATTGCTGGTGGCGCTTGGCAATTTGTACACTACTAGTTATAATACAGATTGGACAGTAGGGCTGACGAAGTGATCGATAGATCAATTACACTTGTTGAATTGCCGGCAACAGCATTTGGATTATTGAACGGCGAACCGGTGGAAGATGTGTATTGCCGCTTCGAGCTGCCCGCGCGAGCCATTCCTTTGCTCCACGGGATACTGCTGAGGGAGGGGTTCACTGATGTCGTAAGTATCAATCCCGCCTTCAACACACCTGCCGGACGCTTGAATCCCCGCGATATGGAGCGGATTGCCGCGTCTGATTATCTGCTCGTCTCTGCGATCACCCGGACCATTTCGCAGTCGAAGGAACTGGGGATTCTCTATAAGAGTCTCAATCCCAGGGGAATAATCATCATCGGGGGAGTGCACGCGACATACTGTCCCGAGGAATGCCTGGAGTGGGCCGATTATGTAGTGAGAAAAGAGGGAGACAAAACGCTCCCGAGGTTACTGAGGGCGCTGGCGCATCATGGCACGCCCGATGGCGTGGACGGCATCAGTTACAAACAAGGCGCGCGCATCGTGCATGCGAAGCCTGCAGTGCCCCTGAGCCAGGATGAGCTGTCAGATCTGCCGCTGCCGCATTATGACGACTATTTTATGAGACATGTGCGGGTGTGGCCTGTAACCACCTCGCGTGGCTGCCCCATGCAATGTGACTTCTGCTCGGTCTCATCCCTGTATGGAAGCTCGTACCGGAGGAGGTCTAACGAATCCATCATCAAAGATCTGGAATACATCAGGTCGCAACCGCCGAAATATATCTTCTTTACCGACGACAACTTTGCCGGAAAACCGGAGGAAACAAAACAACTCCTGCGCCTCATGATCGAGAGAGGCCTTCACGGGGAAGTATCCGTGTGCCAGCTGTGCGTTTCTGCCGCCTTTGACGAAGAATTGCTATGCCTGCTGCGGGAGGCAGGGGTAACCATCGCGTGCGTAGGTATCGAGTCCCTGAGTGATGAAACGCTGCAATTCTTGAACAAAAAGGGCGACGCGCAAAAGAATAAGACAGCGGCACGGCTGTTCCGGAAAGCCGGGATATGGGTCCACGGCATGATGATGATCGGCGGAGACGGTGATACGGAGAAAAGCCTTATGGAAACCGCGCGATGGGCTCGGGGCAACCTCGATAGCGTTCAATACTGCACGACTGTTCCTGTGGCGGGCACAAAGTTTGGGGAAGATATGAAAAGGGCGGGACGTGTCCTGACGGATGAGCCTTACTTGTACGATGGGCACCATGTGGTATTGCAGCCCAGGCATTTTACCTCCTACCGATTACAGAAGATCATATTCGATATGTACCGGCAATTCTATTCTTTTGGAGAATCTGTTCGGGCAGCGGCACGAGCAGCCTGTTCCCTGAGGATGCTCAATGCCCTGAGGCAACTGCTTATGTACTTCCACGTGAACAAAATATTAAAGACGGCGTTTAAGAACCCCCAGGTATGTGCCCATCTGAGATGGTTGCTCAGCATTGAATCATCCGGGGCACACAATAAACAATTGTAACTACTCAGGTAGTCAGAAGCCAGGAGCCAGAATCCAGAATGGATCGCGAATAAGCTTCCAGTAGCGTGCTGACCTCTTCGAGTAACTGCACATTCTAACTCCTGGCTCCTGACTCCTGAATTCTGGATCCTGAGCAGTTATTCCAGATCTTTCAATGCTTTCCCCTCAGCTAAAGGCCTCGGGGCCTTCGGCAAGACCTCCGGCTTCGCCTCCGGCGCGCGCGCCTTTGAAGTTTTACCGGAATAGCAGGGTCAAATCAGGCTCATTCCGTCTCTCCCCCGGATTAATTCCCGGGACCGGGCGGCACCGCGCCGGCGGCCGGCAGGGTCGGGCCCGAGGGTGAATTCGAGGGGTTGCGTTTCGGGCTTTCGATGTATCCCCGCAACATCCAGTGCCGCTGGAGCCCCTCGAACAGCATCTGCGCCGCCCGCATGGTATCCCGGAACTGGGCCAACTGGCCGTGGATATCCTCGCTCAACAGGAGTTGCAGCAGGACCTCGTGCTCGTGCATGGCATTGCCGGTCTGCGCCATGAATGCCGGCATTTCATCGAGAACGATGTTCAGTTTCTCCAGTGTCGGCAGGCCCCTCGTGCGGAATTCCTCCAGGAACAGCGAGGCTTGCTCCGTGATGCCTTTGTCCGCCGTGCAGGAGATCTGACTGCCGCCGGGCATCAGCGGGTCATGGCGGTTGCCGATGGATATGTCCACAAATGAATCGCCGACCACGATCAGCGTCTTTTTCACCACGGCCACCGAGTTCGCGCGCACAAAGCCGTGGAAACTCTCCTTCAGCTCGAAGGTGGCCTCGATCGTGCCTTCCGCGGTGGGGTGAATGCGGATGACGCTGCCAACGGCAGTATCGCGGATTCTCACCTCTGAGCCCTTTTTCAGCCCGTAGGTCCCTTCCCCGGGCTGGAACACGGTGTGGAGCCGGAATTTTGGCTCAAACAGGCCCTGGGCGCGGCCCGCCAGGAAGATACCCGCGAGCAGGGCTGCGATCGCAAGAATCACGAAGGCACCGGTGATTTCATTGACAAATCGAAACTTGAATGTCGTGTCCGCCATAGGTCATCCCTTTCCGGCTACCGCCGGTCCGGATATCATCCGTTTTCAATCCTCGCCAGGGTCACGCCACGCATGGCATACCGCGCGGCCGGCGGCAACGCCGCGTGCCGTGCAATCCGATCGTTGTCTGTCAGCCACAGCACGACCGCCCCTCGCGCGCAGGCTTCCCGCACGGCACCGATCAGCCGCGGCACGTGTTCCAACGGCACGCCGCGCATGGGGCGTTCCAGCAGGACCAGCAGGGGACTCCCGAGGAAGGCCCTGATCCATTCGGCCCGCCGCAACTCCTGGTGCGGCACCAGGGAAGGCCGGGTCCTCGGCAGTCCGCTCAAGCCGAACGCCCGGGCCAGCGCCTCGGCCTCCGCCAGAATCTCCGCGACGGGCCGCCGGGTGTGGTGCTGTTGTGAAAGAGTCACATTCTCGTTCACGTCTAGGTTACTGATCCATCCGTGGCCGTCGAAGACGCGGCCGATCTGCGAGCGCCTCTGCAACGCCCGCTCCGGGGGCATGGCGGTCCACGCCTCGCCCTGGAACAGGATGCAGCCTTCTTCGGGGCACAGCAGTCCCTCCGCCAGATCGGCAAGCGGCAATTGCTCGTTGCCCGGCTCCACCTGAATGAGGGTGAGCGTGCCCGGTAGAAACCGCGGATTGACATGGCACAGGGCGGCGTGTCCCAACGGCGCCGCCGCAATCGTCACATCCGCGAATTCAAGGAGGGGATCGTTTCTGTTCATTTTCCGACTGCCCGCCTTCGGCCTCAGCCGCTCCTTTTCCTCAGATGTACGTCAGCACGGATACAATAGCGGAAATAATGAAGAGCGCCGCAATGGAGCGCACAACCGCCCGCGTGGCGGCCTGCGGCACCTCCGTGATGGAATAGCGCACACTGAGGCCCTCAATGATGCAAATACCCGCCGTGAACATGCCGGGAACCAGCGTCTTTGCCAGCAGGTTGTACACATCCGCCGGACGAAGGGCATGCAGGACGATTTTCAGAAAAATCACCGGATCCGTGCCGCCTGCACCGAAGAGAATGCCGAATGCATAACCGCTGACAAACGAAACGACGATACACCAAATGGTCAGGCAAAAAACCGAAACGGCCATGGCCAGGGACCGCGGGATGGCAAGATACAGCAGCGCATCCATGCCCTGGGCCTCCAGGACCCTGGTCTCACCGAGTACCTTCATATTTCCCAGCTCGACCGTCATAGCCGCGCCGCTGCGCCCGATGACGATGAAATTGACCAGGAGCGGCGCCACCTCGCGGATAATCACCGCGACCAGAATAGTTCCCAGGAATTCAGACTGGCCGGCCTTGCTCAGCCAGACCTGGGCCTGCACGACGACAGAGATGCCGGTCAGAAACGCCACCATTGACACGAAGGGCAGGGCCTCGATGCCCGTGAACAGAATCTGGCGCGCGAACACCGCGCGGGTGGTGCGCGGCCAGTGCCTCGGCCGGGTCGCCTGCCCGAGGATGCTGCTCAGGACGGCAAAGAGATGCGTGACCGCCCGCATCCGGTTAATGGTATGTTGGCCAATCGTCCCGATGAATGTCATGGGCGTTTACCGGCAGGGCGGCAGGGGCGAATCCGTCCGGGTATCCTTAATCATCTGCACCATCCGCAGGCGATCCAACTTCCGGCCGCGTCCAAATTGCGCTGGGGGTTCGGATAGTACTGTGAAATCAGGGCTACGTCTTAACTACTGCGAGAAAAGTGTTGCGATGCCGCATGGTACTCAGTAGTCAAGGCCCTGAACCTTCACACCGGTCAGATTATAGCACGCCGCGGAGGGTAAGAGGATTAGAATTAACACACACCGAGCGGGGATGCCCGGCTACCGCAGGGCTTCTCTGTATGCCACCAGCGTGGCGCGGGCGGTTTCAGTCCATGTGAAGCGCTTCGCCCTGTCGAGCCCTCTCCTGATCAACTCCTGCCTGAGCACAGCATCGTCAATCAGTTTTTTCATCGCGCCTGCCATGCGTCCTGCATCGCGAGGCGGCACCAGGAGCGCGGCGTCTCCCACCACCTCGGGCAGTGATGCAGCATCGGAACAGACCACGGGTGTCCCGCACGCCATCGCCTCGAGGGGCGGAAGGCCAAAACCCTCATAGAGGGCCGGGAAGACAAAAAGGCAGGCAGCCGAATAGAGCGCCGGCAGCACCTCATGCCCGATATACCTGCGACGTATCACCGCCTCATCGAGCTTCAGTTTCCCGATCAGCCGCCCTATCCTCCCGTCTTCCCCCCCCCAGCCCTCGCCGCCGACGAGCACCAGCTCTGGGCAATCTTCCACCTCCCGGCGCAGAATGGCATAGGCCTCGAGCAGCGTACCCAGGTTCTTCCGCGGCTCGAACGTGGCGACACAGAGGATGAAGCGCTCAGGGAGGGCATGGCGGCTGCGGACCCGGTCGGTTTCAGGCGAATGGCAGGGTCGGAAGTTCTCCCCCACCCCGAGGTAGGTTACCCGTATTTTTTCCCGGGGATAGCCGTAGAGATCAACAAGCTCCCGTGCGGTGAATTCCGAATCCACCAGGACGAGCCGGGCGCGGTCGAGCGTGGGGGATATGAGCCTCTCGAGGAACGTCACGTTTTTCGGCTCGGAAAACTCCGGCATCCTCTTGAACGCCAGATCGTGAATCGTGACGACCGCACGGGCAGAGCGGAGAGGTCGCGCGACGAAGCTCGGAAAATGGAAGAGATCCACCGGCCCCGTGAACGCATCCGCCGGGGGCCAGTCAAGCGTTTTCCAGAGAAAGCCCATCGCCCGCCGCGGGATGAGGCCGATGCGCCGCACGCTGAAGTTAGGGGCCCGGAGCGCGTCAATGTCACACGAGCCTCGTCCGAAGGCGAGACCGACGAACTCGTCAGAAGGGCCCAGGGACGGGAGATATTTTGCGAGATAGAATATGTAATGGCCGACCCCCGTGCGCTGACTGAGGACCGGCTGGATATCCAAGGCCACGCGCATCCTGGCGGCCTCTCTCTTCACTACTGCACCTCGAAGCTGATGCTCGCAAAGCCTGTCCAGTTGCTGGTGATCCATGGGTCACGGAGACTCCGCACGGTCACCACGTAGAGCGTGTGGGTGCCTACGGGGTAGTCCATCGCGATTGGGAGATCGAGGAGGAAGCCGGATCGAGGAAGCCTATCGAGCAGTACGCCGCGCGCCGCGGGTGTTTCCGCGCTGGTCAACTGCCAGGAGGAGTTGAAATACAGCAACTTCCCGTCAGGCCGTTTCAGGGCCACATAGCAGTCAACGGCGTTCTTCACGAGATCGTTACTGGGCACGAGCGCATAACTGAAATCCTCCAGCGACCCGCGGGTCACGTTCTCCGCGCTTTCGCCGAGGGTGATCTTCGGCCCCACAGGCCGAAAGGAGGGCTCGAGATAGGGAGCAATGGCCCCGTACCACTCAGGCGCCATGACGTACCGGTACCCGTTATCATTCGGGTGGTTCCCCGTGGCCCAGTCCATCAGCACTTCGGCGAAAGAGGGGATGCTGCAAAAGGCGTTCCACTGGTCAGCATACGGTATGCCGTACAACCGTGAGAGCGCCTGCACGTACCCGCCGGCGTAAAAACTACGGGTCGTCTGATACTGGAGGGGGCGGAGGGAGGGGACCGTCGGAATGAGCGTCGCGAGCACCGGAAAAACGCCGTGGCTCCTCGCACGAAAGGCCATCTGTTTCAAATTTTCCTGGACGGTGTTGAATGATATCTGAAAAAACATGTCGTTGGTGCCCTCCATGATCAGGATGCCGTCGGCGTCATAGCTGTCGAGCACACTGTCAATACGCCCCAGTCCCGTCCAGGTCTCCTCACCTGGAACGCCTTCATTGATCAAGTGGAATTTATCGGGTGTAAAATTATAGTTGAGGATCGCCTGGAGGATCACGGGATAGCCGGTGCGGGGCCCGTTTGAGCTGCTCCCGCGGCCGTAGGTGATGCTGTCGCCGAACGCGATGATATCAATCCGCCGGCCTACCGGCGTGGCCGTGTTCTCGACCGGTGTCTGGGTCGGGGTGAACGTGGGGGAGGCGGGCGTTTCAGTCTGCGTGCCGCGCAGCGATGCAGCCTTTGACGCTGAAGGGGTCGGCGTGGGCTCATCAAGAGTCAGTGCCGTCGCTTCCCCCGCTGCAGCATTCTCCTGCTCATCCATGAGCTGTTTCAGATAGACCGATCTGGAGAATCCATCGGCTCCTCTCCACACAATGGCAGTCTCCATGGGCAGTTGTGCCTCAACAAGCTTCTCCAGAAGGCCGTGCGGCAGCTCGCCCCGATCCTGAGGAATGATTAGCGCACCCGCGTATCGCTCGACATACCTCCACCCGTCAAAACTTTTCCACCGTATGGAGAATGCGCCGCCGGCTCCTGCAACAATTGAGGGGAGGATATCCGGAACATTATTCTGCTCATGGGCGCGGCGGGGCTCGCTCCATCGCCCCCCTGTCCGGACCGCGTAAAATATATCTTCGAACATCCCATTCTCCGTCTCAGCCCAGGCGATCACCGCGGTGTCACCCACGGCCAGCGCCGGGATCCCACGGTGCCTCCCTCGCGATAGAGCCGCTATCTCGGGAGTTGACCATCTCGATCCATCGGACCCGCTGAACAGAATGTCACCCTTATTATTGAGCCATGTCACGAAGGGCAGGTCGCGAGGGCCAATCGCCAGGGCCGGCGCGAATGACGCACCATCGCCTGCGGCAATGACACCCGGTTCGCTCAAACTGCCCGCAGAGAATGAGCGCGCGAGAACGCGGTCATTCTCCGGATACGCCACCCATGCCTCCGGCGCAGCACCGCGAGCACCGACGGCGGAGAGCGCGAGCGGGGCGCACATGATGACGGCGATTGCTGGTGTGGTGAGTTTCATCAGTTCACCATCTCCTTTATCTTGTACACCGGCTTCTTTGCAATCTCATGGTGCGTCCGCGTCAGCATCTCCCCCAGGAGGCCCATCGTGATGAACTGGAATCCGCCGAGGATGAGGAGCATGGAGACAATCAGGAGCGGACGCCCGCCGATAGCGTGCCTGAGGACGAACTTCGCGTAGGTGAGGTATGCGAGGGACACAAGCCCGAGAAACGTCGAGGCGAAACCGATGAGGCCGAAGATCTGCATCGGCCTCGTGGCGAAGCTGAGGAAGAACTTCACCGTGAAGAGATCGATGATCACGCGGAACGCGCGTGTCAGACCATACTTCGAAACCCCTCTCGTGCGAGGGTAATGCCTCACCTTCACTTCGGTGATGGTAGCACCCACGCCCGTGGCGAGAGCGGGGATAAAGCGGTGCAGTTCACCGTAGAGGCCTATTTTTGAGATGAGATCGTGCCGATAGGCCTTGAGCGTGCACCCGTAGTCATGGAGCTTGCAGCCAGACACCAGCGAGATCAGCCTGTTCGCAAGAATGGAGGGAAGGCGTCTGGTCAAAAACGGCTCCTTCCGGTCCGCGCGCCAGCCGCTGACGATATCGTACCCCTCTTCGATTTTGCTTATGAGCATCGGGATGTCCCGTGGATCGTTCTGGAGATCCCCATCCATGGTGATGATGATCGAGCCGCGGGCATGGTCGATGCCGGCGGCGAGGGCGGCCGTCTGGCCGAAGTTGCGTCGGAACTGTATCGCGCGGACAGAATTGTCTCTCTCGCAGATTGCTCTCAAGAGCTCAAAGGTATTGTCCATGGAGCCGTCGTCCACGAGAATTATCTCGTATGAATGTCCCAGCTTCTGGAGCGAAGGCTTGAGTCTGTCGTAGAATCTCTCGACATTGGGGCCCTCGTTGTAAAGGGGGACGAGAATAGAAATATACACACCAGCAGTTTGTTCATTCATAATCACCCTACTCCTAAATCTTAGGACTAATTACTATACAGCATCTATTGTGAACGTGTCAAGGGGGCTACGCTCGACAAAGGGGCTCCGCGTCGCCCGCGATTATGATATAATGAGGCCGCCATGAAAAGATCGAAAGTTGCCATTTTGAGAACGTCCCCTGCGACGGTGCTGAGGGATTATCACAGGTTATTGAACCTCGCCGGCTATCAGGACGCCCTTCCCAAGGACCGCGAGACCGCGCTCAAGATCAATATCAGCTGGCATTTCTTTTTCCCCGGTTCCTCAACACCCCCCTGGCAGCTTGACGGCGTCATCAGGGCAATGAAGAGAGATGGTTACGACCCGGCCCGCATCCATGGCTGCCACAACCGGACGGTGGTCATCGATGCCCACCTCGGGGAGCGGGAAAATAAGCAGATCAACGTCCTCGATGCCCACGGGCTTGAGAACGTCCACCTCTATGAGCGGGAGGAGTGGATTCACATCCGTGATGCGGTGGGCGATCTCACCGAGAAGTTCCTCTGCCTCAACCAAGTTTATCCCGATGGCTTCATGATCCCCAGGAGGTTCATCGGCGAAAATATTGTCCACCTGCCCACGGTGAAGACCCATATATTTACCACCACCACCGGCGCCATGAAAAACGCCTTCGGGGGCCTCCTGAACGAACGGCGGCACTGGACGCATCCGGTGATCCACGAGACCCTTGTGGATCTCCTGATGATTCAGAAGAAGATACACAGCGGCCTCTTTGCGGTGATGGACGGCGCCTTCGCGGGCGACGGACCGGGCCCCCGATGCATGAGGCCGTACGTGAAGAACGTCATCCTCGCCTCTGCGGACCAGGTGGCGATTGACGCCGTCGCGGCGAAGATCATGGGGTTCGACCCCCTCCGCGACCTGAAATTCGTGCGCCTGGCACACGACGCGGGGCTCGGCTGCGGCGACCCGCGCGAGATTGAGATCGTGGGCGATAGGAGCGCGGCTGACGAAAACTGGCATTTCGTCGGGCCGTTCAACAAGATGACCTTCGCGAGCAGGATGCAGCACAGGATCTACTGGGGGAAGCTCAAGAAACCAGTGGAGTGGACGCTCAAGACCGTCCTCGCCCCGTGGGCGTACATAGCCAGCGTTCTCTACCACGATATCTTCTGGTATCCCACTCACCAGCACATCATACACGACGCCCTGAGAAGCGACTGGGGGCGGCTCTTCAACAACTGGGAGGAGCTGGCGATACCGCCGGACGATCTCGATCGCGCGGGCTGGGATAATGTGGGAGACGCGCCGGCCAGTCTCAGGCGCGAGAGCCTGAAGCTCTTCAAGAAATCGGTGTGCGTCCTCGGGACCTGCATCAGAGAGGCGCCGGAATTCGCCGCGCGGAAGAGGCGCAAGAGAAGCATCCGGGAGAAATAATAATTCCACCCCCGCCATGTCTTGGCGGCCAGCCGCATAACGCACAAAACAATCCTATCCAGATGATCCCAGCGCCTGGTCAAGGTCGGCGAGTATGTCGTCGATGTGCTCGAGACCGACGGAGAGACGCACGAGCTCGGGCGTGAGGCCGCTCGCCCGTTGCTGCTCCTCGTTGAGCTGGGAGTGGGAGGTGCTTGCCGGATGGAGGGCGAGGCTCTTCGCGTCTCCCACGTTTGCGAGGTGGGAGAATAACCTGAGGCTGTTGATGAAAGCCTCCCCCGCCGTCTGCCCGCCTTCTATCCCGAACACCACCATGCCGCCGAACCCCTTTTTGAGATAGCGGCTCGCTACGGGGTAGGTGGGATCATCCTCGAGGCCGGGATAGCGCACCCACCCCACCCGCGGGTGTTTCTTCAGGAATCGGGCGACCGCGAGGGCGTTGTCGCAGTGCCGCTGCATTCTCAGGGGGAGCGTTTCGATCCCCTGGAGAAAAATCCAGGCGTTGTCGGGAGAGATGCATGCCCCGAGATTCCTCAGTGGCACCAGCCTCATCCTTGTGATGAACGCGAGCGGGTTGAGCTCCCCGAGGTCGTGGGCATAGCGGATCCCGTGGTAGCTCGGATCGGGCTCATTGTAGAACCTGAACTTCTTATCTGTCCAATCGAACTTCCCCGAATCCACCACGATACCTCCGATCCCTGTCCCATGTCCGCCGAGCCACTTGGTGAGCGAGTGGCAGACGATGTCGGCGCCGTGTTCGATCGGCGCAAGGAGGTAGGGGGTGGTGAACGTTGAATCCACGATGAGCGGAAGGTGGTGCTTTTTAGCGATGCGCGCGACCGCCGCGATATCCGTGAACTCGAGGACGGGGTTGCCGATCGTTTCGATGTAGAGTGCGCGGGTCTTCCCGCTGATGGCGGCGGCGAAGTGTTCCGGCGTGCGCGGATCCACGAACACGACCTTGATGCCAAACTGGGGGAGGATGCAGTCGAACATCGTATAGGTGCCGCCGTAGAGATTGTTCGCGGAGACTATTTCCTCGCCGGTTGAGCATATGTTGATGATCGTGTTGAAGATTGCCGCCGTCCCTGAGGCATGGGCGAGGGCAGCGGGAGCGCCCTCGAGGGCGGCCACGCGCTTTTCGAGCACGTCCTGGGTCGGGTTCATGAGCCTCGAATAGATATTGCCCAGTTCCTTGAGCGCGAAGAGATTTGACGCGTGTGCGGTATCCTTGAACACGTATGAGCTCGTGCGGTAGACGGGAACGCCGCGGGAGAGGGTGTCCGTGTCGGGCGTCTGCCCCGCGTGCAGCGCGAGTGTCTCAAAACGGTAGCTCTTCTTTTTCATGGTAGTCAGACCTCCTCAAACAACGGCGTGCTCAGGTACCTCTCGCCGGTGTCGCATATTACGGTCACAATGACCTTGCCCGCATTTTCCGGTCTCCCGGCCACCTGGACTGCCGCCCACACATTGGCCCCGGCAGAGATACCCGCGAGTATCCCTTCCTCACGCGCGAGTCTCCGCGCCATGGCGAAGGCATTCTCTTTTGACACGGTCAGAATCCCGTCTATGATGCCCCTGTTCAGGATGTCGGGTACGAATCCGGCGCCGATCCCCTGGATGGCGTGGGGGCCTGGCTTCCCGCCGGAGAGCACCGGTGAGTCCTCCGGCTCGACCGCGATCACCTGAAATCCAAGTTTCCTCTTCTTGAAGACCTCGCCCACGCCGGTGAGGGTGCCGCCGGTGCCCACCCCCACGACAAGTATATCCACGTTTCCGTCCGTGTCCCGCCATATCTCCTCGGCGGTCGTCCTGCGATGCACCTCCGGGTTTGCCGGGTTCTTGAACTGCTGCGGCATGAACGCCCCCGCCGTCTCGCGGACGAGCTCCTCGGCCTTCTGGATGGCTCCCCGCATCCCCAGGGCGCCCGGTGTCAGGACGATCTCCGCCCCAAAAAATTTCAGGAGCTTCCTCCGCTCCAGGCTCATGGTCTCGGGCATGGTGATGATGAGCCGGTAGCCGCGCGCGGCGCAGACGAAGGCGAGTGCGATTCCCGTATTCCCGCTCGTGGGCTCGATGACGGTTCCTCCCTTTGTGAGAAGGCCTGCCTTCTCCGCGGCGTCTATCATGCTCACGCCGATCCTGTCCTTGACGCTCGAGCAGGGGTTGCACGATTCAAGCTTCGCGAGGACCGTCGCCTTCGCGCCGCCGGTGACGCGGTTGAGCCGCACCAGGGGCGTATTGCCGATTGTTTTCGTGATGTCCTGAGCGATCCCCGCCATATAATTCCTCCAGCGCGCCGCTCTATTATGATAACCTATTGCCGCTCCGGAGGCATATGAAAATCCGCCGTTGTATCGTAACTCCTCTGTCACATAAGGTGAGAGACAAGCCCCTCACCCTCCCCTCTCCCCTTTGGGGAGAGGGAAAGGGTGAGGAGGGATTTATTTCCCGCAGGACTGAGAGATTACGCAGTATCGCGCTGAGCATCGTGTTGCTGTTCGCGCTCTCGGCCTGCGCGAGGGTCGAGCGCTACCCGCTTAGCATACTCCACACGAACGATGTGCACGGACACATTGCGCCGGAGAGGGTCGAGGGATGGAGGGAGCGCTCCGGCGGGGCGGCATCCCTCGCCGGCTGCGTCAGGGATATCCGCGCTGAGAATCAGAAGAGCGGCATTCCCACGCTCCTCCTTGACGCCGGCGATATATTCCTGGGGACTCCCGAGGGAAATGTGTCACGGGGGAAAGCGATGACCGAGGTGATGAATGCGGACGGGTACGACGCGATGGCGGTCGGCAACCATGAGTTTGATCTCGGCGTTGACATCCTGGAGGGGCTCGCGGAATCGGCCCGCTTCCCGATTCTCGGGGCGAATGTGATCAGTTCAGTGACCGGGCGGCTGCCCCCGTTCTTGAAGCCGTATCTGATCAAGGAATGCGGGCCGCTCAGGGTGGGGATCATCGGCGTCATCACCGAGCAGACACCTGTCATCGTCATGCCGGGGAGGACGGAGAAGATAATCTTCAAGGATACCCGGGAGGTGGTTCGCTCCTGCGTGGCTGCCCTGAACGAGAAAGGCGTGAATTTTGTCATTCTCCTCAGCCACTGCGGATTCGGGGAGGATAAGAAGCTCGCCTCGGCCGTCGGCGGCATCGGCGTCATCATCGGCGGCCACAGCCATGAGCTCGTGCGGAGGCCGGTCAGGATTCGCTCCACTGGAACGCTCGTCTGTCAGGCGGGAGCCTCGGGGCAGTACCTGGGCAGGCTTACGGTGGACGTTGATCCGAAGCGTCACAGGGCCGGGAGGTGCCGGTACGAGCTGATCGCCCTCAAAGAAGGCTGCTGTACTCCGGATCCGACGGTGAAATCCATTGTTGAGCGGTGGCGCGCCAGGGCGGGTGAGAAGTTCGATGAGGCGGTGGGAAAGTCTCTTGCGGATTTTTCGAGCAGCGACACCGGCGAATCATCGCTCGGCGACCTGATCGCGGACAGCATGCGCGCGGCAACCGGGGCCGATATCGCAGTTCTCAACAGCTTCGGCATTCGCAATCCGCTGCTCAAGGGCGCCATCACCGTCCGGGATATCTACACGATGATGCCATTTGACAACACCCTCTACACCATGAGGCTCAGCGGCGCGCAGATCCGCGCGATCCTCGAGCAGGGCCTCAGCCTCCAGCTGGGGATCCTCCAGATTTCCGGCCTCAGGGTCGAGTACGATCCGAAGGCGCCGGCCGGCCGCAGGGTCGTTCGGATTGACTGCGGCGATAAGGAATTAGGTGAGAGAGCCGAATACACGGTCGTCACCAACTCCTATCTCGCGCAGGGAGGGGATTCCTATACGACCTTCTGTCAGGCCCTCAACGTGTGCAATACCGGCATCACGGATGTGGACGCGCTTAGCAACTATATCCGCGCCCGCTCGCCGATCTCTTCGGAAAGGTTTACCCCCTCGCGTCTCATCCCTCGATAGGAAAAGCAAGCGAGTGTAGAACACACCTCTCTTCCAGACGTCATTCCCCGGCAGCCGCTATTTATTCACACTCCCCTCAGGGAGCGGGGAGTGCGTCGGTGACGGTATGGCTGTCGGTAGAGCCGCGGTGGGGGGTGGCGGCGCTGCCGGAGGTGGGGTGGGCGTTGGGGCAATGGGAGTGGGCGTGGGAGTCGGCGTAGTTGTCGGTGATGCGATGGCGGTGGGAGTGGGGACAGGGGTGAGGGTCGCGGTGGACGTCGGTGTCGGCGTGCTCGTTGCCGTGGGTGTTGCCGTCGGTGTCTCGGTGGGAGTCGCCGTTGCGGTGGACGTGGCCGTGGGTGTCGGCGTGGCAGTGAGCGTGACTTTAGGGGCGAGTTCAAGTTTCTGCTCGCCCAAGACTGCCATCAGATCGGGTCCGCGGATATAGTCGGGGAGGGGATCGCTCGTGCTCATCGCCATTCCGACTGACTGGGTATCTCTGGCGCTCCCGTGCGTGCCGAGGAGGTCGGTCATCTTCACGAAGGCGCCGCTCCCGTAGCAGAAGCCTTCCTCAAGACTGAGGATGACATCGGGCCGGTTGACCACATGGTTGGTCATCGCGGCCACCGCTCTCCGTAAGATGTCGGGGTAGCGGTGGCCTTTTGTGGCCTCGAACCACAGGTCGTCATCGGCGAATCCTTCTCCATCGAGGTTCTCATATTCCTCAAGCTCTTTGAGGACGTGCGCGAGCCCGAGCGGGTCGCCCTCTATAATCTGGTACCGGTAGTACTCGCCGCGCCTGCTGATCTTTGCCTTTCCGCGTGCGCCCACGGCAAAAATGTCCCCGTCTTTCTCGTAGAGCGCGAAATCTACTCCCCTGAGTGTCGTGAGCGTCTCCGCGAGAGCCTCCGCGTTCCAGTGGTCTGTGTACATACAGACGTCACCGACGAGGCCGAAGCGCGGGACGACGACGTCCCGTTCTCGTGTGAGTGAGGAGGTGAGCCTGAACCCGTTGCGCGCGAGGTGGTGGCCCAGATCGATCATGGGGTCGCTGTGCACCAGATTGTTCCCGTGGTCCGAAAACAGGCTGACACGTAACTCCCCCGCCGCGGCGTAGAGAATTTCATCCAGTATCCCCTCGAGCATCAAGAGCTGACGGCGCACCCCCTCCCGCCCCCGCTTGCGGCTGACGGCATCCGTGGAACCTATGTAGAGAATGATCGGTTCGCGCGGCGGCTTCTCGCGGTAGCACTCCCAGAACACCGTCCGGCACCGCTCCAGGTCGTGGTCTGACACGAGGCAGGGGGCAACGTACATGAGCGCGCCGTAGCGGGGGTGCTCCTCGTAGTCGAATACGCCATGAAAACTCATGTCCGTCAGCCGATTGCGGCGGACCATGTGGTCCCACTTCCCGCCGATGATCCTGTTCTCATCCCTGTCGTAGTAGCGGTCTTCCACCCCGGGCGGCTTCTCGGTCCCGAATATCTCCGTGAGGGCGGGATTCGTGTCGGAGGGGAGGGTGGAGATCACCCGGCTGGGCTGATAAAAATCCCTGAAGTGGCCCTCACGCCACAGCTCCTGCATAATTGCGTAGGGAACGGAGTCCACGCAGATGATGAGGTGCCGCTGCCCTCCACGTGCGAGCTTTGATTTTTCAATGACCGTCTCGAACGAGCCATTGAGGTCCCTGTCGTTAAGGTAGAGGTCCACCACGCCGTCGCCGTCGAGGTCCTTTTTTCGATAATCGATCCTGCCGTCGTCGTTGCGATCGTAATCCCATCCGGTTGTGGCAGCGCCGTTGATATCCTCACCGTAGAATATCTTCGGTCGGGGGAAGCCATCCGCGGCTGGCGATAGCGCGGTGAAGCAGACGAGGCATCCGAAGGCGAGCGCTGAGCTGAACCTGTGGATGACGACCTTGAATTCTTTAAGGTGCGGTGTAGAATTGCCGGCCATGGAAATTATTCTCATATGCGGTGGCTCCCCTCCCCGTATTTCTCGCAGCAGTATATCACATACCGCCCCTCTACCGGAGGCCAAGATCCTTCATCAGCCTTGAGAAACGTGGCTGGGTGAGCGACAGCTTCTCAGCGGCACGGGACTGATTCCCGCCGCACTCATCGAGCGCCCGTTTAATGATATCTCTCTTGAAGCCCTTCACCAGCTCCCGGTAGGGGCGGCTGAGATCGATCGGTTTGCTTATGAGCAGCGAGAGATCGAGGAGGAGATTATCCGCGTCAATGGTGTCCTTTTCCCCGAGCACGATTGCCCGCTCGAGCACGTTTTCGAGCTCTCTTACGTTGCCGGGCCAGTCATACCCCAGGAGCGCCTTCTTCCCTGAGGAGGAGATGGTGGGGGCGTGCCTCCCCTCCTCTGCGCAGTAGCGTTGGATGAAATTATTGGCGATAAAGAGGATATCCTCTTTTCTCTCTCTCAGCGGAGGGATGGTCAGCGAGATTACATTCAGTCTGAAAAAGAGATCCTCCCTGAATGCGCCTTTCTGGATCTCTTCACGCAGGTCCTTATTCGTCGCCGCGATGATGCGTATATCCGCCGTGATGACCTCTGTCCCGCCGACCCTCTCGAACTGGTGCTCCTGGAGGACGCGGAGGAGCTTCGTTTGCACATCGAGTTTCAGCTCGCCAATCTCATCGACGAAGAGCGTTCCACCGTTCGCGAGCTCAACCTTGCCCACCTTGCGGCGGACCGCGCCCGTGAACGCCCCCTGCTCGTGGCCGAATATTTCGCTCTCGATGAGCTGTTCGGGGAGCGCCGCGCAATTGAGCGCCACGAAGGGGCAGGTCTTCCTGTCGCTCCACGTGTGGATCGCGCGCGCGACGATCTCCTTGCCTGTCCCGCTCTCCCCGAGGAGCAGCACGGTCGCGTCGCTCTCCGCCGCTCGACGCCCCATTTCAATAATTTCCTTCATCTTTGGATTGAAACTGACGAGGAGTTTGGGAGCCAGATCGAGCTGGTCTCGCAGGAGCTTGTTCTCATTTGAAATGGCATCATAGAGATTCGCATTGTCGATGGCGATCGCCGCCTGAGCGGCGAAGGCCTGGGCGAGGTGCAGATCTTCTTCTGTGAAGCGCCCACCCTCAGGCTTGTTGATGATGTTGAGGACGCCGAGCATCTTTCCTTTGGAGACGAGGGGGAGGCAGAGAATCGACTGCAGTGGCATATCGGTGATCTCGTCCAATTTCTTTGAGTATCGGGGATCGCTCTGCACATTATTGGAGAGCACCGCTTCTGCGTGCTTCGCCACCCACCCTGCAATGCCTTCCCCGACTTTAAACCTGACCTCGCGCATCACCTGTTTATCATCTCCGACGATCACGTGGGCCACGAGTTCCTGAGACTCGGGGTGCAAGAGCATGAGGCACGAATTTTTGCACTCGATTACTTTCGTCGCGGAGAGGACGATTGATTCAAGAAGCTTTGCCTTATCTCTTGTCGAGGATACTTCCTGGGATGCCTGCAAGAGAGAGAAAAGCTTGCTGATTACATATTCCTGCTTCATCTCCGGTGTCATATTTTCTTTTTCCTGATCCAGTTGCGCACATCACTATTATTGGAAGTATAGTAAGCGCACGACCTTATCGTCAATAAAACAGCGATATTCTAAACCTATTACCAAGAGTAGTATTATACGGATTTAGGCTATTGTGTCAATGGTATAGTTACCCTAGCTATGGTGCTCAGACCAGAGAGTTATATCACATAAGGTATATTTCTATATCTGAATTACATATTCACACACTGATATCTTGTCATATAAGAATGTTATAAGCTGTAAATATAGCCTCATTAAACACCACAGCAACAAGTTACGAAATATTATATAGAATACCTGACTTTGGCATGGTTGTTGCTACCTATGGAGGTGAAGTCAGACCATATGTCTGGTCTGGAAAAGAAGGAGATAGAAATGAAAATAGCAAGATTGATGGTCCTCCTGACAGCATTCGCGGCTGCAGCCGTCATAGCGGCTTCACCGGTATACGCTACGGCGAAGATAAACATAAACACTGCATCCGAGCGAAGGCTGGAGCAATTGCCGGGGGTTGGCAAGGACATCGCGGAGCTGATCGTCAGTTACAGGAAGGAAGTTGGATCTTTCCGAAGCGTATCCGAGCTGAAGGAAATCCCGGGTATCGGAGAGAGGCGCCTTGAGGCGCTAAGGCATAGCGCAACTGTTGGCGCACTCTTGGAAAACCGCAGGTAACCGTAAACGTTACGCAGCTCAAGGGCAGTTCTGATGCACCATGCACAGAGCTGCCCTTTTTTTGTGCGCGGAGCGTTGCAGGTGAGAGGTGATGATAGGATTAGAACTATGGGCCTTAAACTTTCCGCTGCATTGTTGGTCTGTGGTGATAAGTTAATTACGTATTTGGTTAGAGTATGTTCTCGTTCATGTTACGCATGCCCAGAGGGCTACTTGCCGATCGTGAAGTGAGCGCTGACTTCGAGAAAGGCGTCCGCACGGGATCTGATCGGCCTGCTCGGGTCAAAGAAAGCGGTCACCAGTTCGTAGGGGCCGGCTGGTGCGCCGCGAGGGATGCTCGTGGATAGTAGCGGATAGCTGAAGGGCAATTCGAGTCTGCGTCCATTTTTAACTATCGGTGTTAACGGAGAACTCTGGGGGTTCGCGTCGGAGTATCTGTCGGTGTTGGGGTTATTGTAGGGGTCGGCGTGGGGGTCGAAGTAGGATTAGCGAGCACGTAAAGGAAGTTGTCATCAGAACCCACATACACCGTGTCGGTGCTCACTGCCGCAGATGACTTGATAATGCCGCCTGTCACATAGCGCCACGCCAGTGTGCCATTCGAGTTGAGGCCGTAGATGATGTTATCCTCAGAGCCCACGTACACCGTGTCAGTCCCGCTCACCGCCGGTGAGGAATAAATATAGCCGCCGGTCATGTAGCTCCACGAGAGCACGCCTGTCAGATCGATCACGCAGTAGAGGCGGTTGTCATCAGAACCCACGTACACCGTGTCGGTGCTCACTGCCGGTGATGAAAAGATGGGTCCGGAGGCTTCGTAACTCCACAATAAGGAACCAACAGAGTCTAGATTGTAGAGCCGGTTGTCATGAGAACCGACATACACCGTTTCAGCTCCGCTCACCGCCGTTGAGGAGGATATATCTCCTCCCGTCTCATAGCTCCAGGAGAGCACGCCGGTGAGATTGGCTGCGCAGTAGAGGCGGTTATCATAAGAACCCACGTACACCGTGTCGGCGCTTATCGCCGGCGACGAAAAGATAAGTTCGGAGGCCTCGTAACTCCACAATAAGGAACCAACAGAGTCTAGACTGTAGAGCCGGTTGTCATGAGAACCGACATACACCGTTTCAGCTCCGCTCACCGCCGCTGAGGAGGATATATCTCCTCCCGTCTCATAGCTCCAGGAGAGCACGCCGGTGAGATTGGCTGCGCAGTAGAGGCGGTTGTCATCAGAGCCCACCCATACCGTGTCGGCGCTTATCGCAGGCGCTGAGAAGATACGCTCATCGGCCGCATAGCTCCACAGCAACGCGCCGCCTGAGTCAATGCTGTAGAGTCGGTTGTCTCCAGAACCAACATATACCGTGCCGGTCCCGCTCAGCGCCGGCGATGAGGAAATTTTGTTACCTGCCCCGTAGCTCCACTTGAGCACCGGATTGAAAGGACCTCCCGCCAAGCTCTTGCCTGTGCGCTGCGCGTCATTGTGAAACATCGGCCAGGTGGAGGTTATGCCGCCGGATGCTTCATTGGAATATCTCCGCTCGTAGCAGACGGTGTCGGTCCCCTCCGCATAGGTCGCCTTTGACGATACGCGGTAGTAGTACGTGATCCCGGGTTGGATGGTCGTATCGGTGTACTTGGATACGGCCTCGATTCCCGTGTGGATCTTTTGATAGATCCCGGTGGCGTCGCAGCCGGGGTTCGCGTCTCTCCCGGCGCCGGGATCGCCGTTGTGTGTGGTAGAGCGGAATACGTCATAGCCATACACAACCCCAGGCGACACAGCAACCACGTCGTCCCAGTCGAGGCTTACGGAGGAGGTCGCGACCGCGGTCACTTGCAGATTCTGGGGGGGATCGGGGGGGGGATACGCCAATGGGTGATATCCATTCGTTCCGGAGAAGATCTTTGAGCGCATGATATCGAAATTGCCCTGGCTGTCGCACTTGAACAGCACTGTTCCGTCCAGGTCATTGCGGTACACTATCGCCCCGGCGCCGGAGTTCCAAATCCGATTGAGGGCAATTGCGGTCGGATGGTCATCGCTCCCATACGCCGTCTGCACCACGGCATACTCCGCGCTCATTTGACTAAGGAAACTCGCGTCGCTGCTGCCGTCTGACCCATGGTGGTGGACTTTGTAGATATCGGTGGTGGCGAGTTCAGTGGGATAGTCGCTCACGATCGTGTTCTCGGTACTGCTGGTCTTCGCATCGCCGCCGCTCAAGAACACGCTCGAGCCGCAACTGAATTGATGCACAATACTGGCGTCGTTAGGATCGTCGCAGTTCCCGCTTGTCCCGGCCGCGAGGATATGGTCCACGATATTCGGATCAAAGCCATTGGGGTTGTCGGCAGGGTATTTGGTGGGGTTCGAGCCACTCAGGCGGTCGCCTGTCACAACCTGGAAGTAGTGAGCCGCTCCTCCAACCGCACTGTAGATACTGTTAAATAAGGTGGAATCCTGGTCACTGAGTTTACACTTAGTTGTACACTCATAGAAGTTCTTCACCGCGTATCTAGTGAGCACCGTCGACATTCCCCCGTAGTGGTCTTCGTGGGCATGTGAGAGCGCCATGAACCAGAGCGGCTTTTCGTCCGGGAGTCCTTTCTTGAGCTTGCTGTCGAGGAAGACGAACAGGGGGGATGAAGCGGCTGTACTATTTCCCGCATCAATTAAAAGATTTCTGTCGTCCTCATCGCCAAATTTACAGTTTGCGCCGGGGAACTCATAGTACTGACAGTCACCGTGATCTCCCCCGCCCTCCGGAGCCCACTGGATGTAATACACGCGCATGTAGGTCTCGGCGAAGCCGGTATGCGCAATCAAGACCAGAGAAGCAATGAGCGAATAAAAAAACACCCTTTTCATTTTGCCTTCTCTAACAAAAGCAAACCTTGCTGACATGTCCCTCCTTACTAAAATTTACCATGTTGATCGAAGTATGTCAATGGTACGAATTGCCTCATAGTAAGGGGTCACTTATAGAGGGGGGCCACGGATCCCGCTAAGCGGGACGGATTATGACGGATATTCACAGATGAAAAGAAAGCTTCATCTGCGGCCATCCGTGTGGTTATCCGTGAAAATCCGTGGTGAACATCATTTAC
>JAPLCX010000067.1 GCA_026392035.1 Candidatus Auribacterota bacterium
GGGAGCAGTCTGTGTATATACGCCATCTGCGTGCCTTTTCGGACTACAGATCCTTTCCATCACATCTGCTACAAGGATGGAGGCTTGTTTTCGGCTGCTAAAATGTTTTTTGCAACCTTACTCGCCGATTTCGGGTTTAATAATATAACCCCCATAATTGATCCATGATATTCCACCCCGTCGGTGGAATGTGCCTCAGAACATCTCGCCCTGGGATGGGCGGTCTTTCCCCTTCACGCCGAACTGCGCGTATGCCTTATCTGTCGCCATGCGCCCCTGAGACGTCCGCTTGAGGTATCCCTGCTGGATCAGGTAGGGCTCATACACCTCCTCGAGCGTACCCGCCTCCTCCCCCACGGCAACCGCAAGGCTCCCGATCCCCACGGGGCCGCCGCTGAAATGATGGATGATCGTTCTGATGAGCCGCTTATCCATCTCATCCAGACCATGCTCGTCCACATCGAGCATCGCGAGCGCCGCATCAGCCACCTCGGGCGTGATCCTGTTCCCCGCCTTCACCTGGGCGTAGTCACGGACGCGGCGCAGGAGATTGTTACCGATGCGGGGAGTCCCGCGCGAGCGGCGGGCGACCTCCGCCGCGCCCTCCTTCGTGATCTCGACGTTCAGGATTCGGGCGCTCCTGAGAATGATCTGCTCCAGGTCCGTCACCGAATAGTAGTCCAGCCGGACCGCCATCCCAAAGCGCGAGCGGAGGGGGGCGCTGAGCAGGCCGCTCCTCGTCGTGGCGCCGATGAGCGTGAAGCGGGCCAGGTTGAGGCGGACGCTCCGCGCGTTCGGCCCCTGGTCGATGATGATATCCAGCGTGAAGTCCTCCATCGCGGGGTAGAGGTATTCCTCAATTACTTTACTCAAGCGGTGTATCTCGTCGATGAAGATGATATCGCCCTGCTCAAGATTGGTGAGGAGGCCCGCGAGGTCGCCCGCCTTCTCGATCACCGGCCCCGAGGTCGCCTTGATATTCGCTCCCATCGCTTTCGCGATGATATAGGCGAGCGTCGTCTTCCCCAGCCCCGGCGGCCCGGAAAAGAGCGTGTGCTCGAGCGCCTCGCCACGCTCGCGCGCGGCACGTATAAAAATCCCAAGGCGCTCCTTGATTTTCTCCTGGCCGATGAAATCGTTGAAGTCGGCAGGCCGCAAGGTGAGGTCAAGCTGGACGTCTTTTTCGTGCAGCGCCTTCTGAATGAACTGCTCAGCCATTGTCTCCGTGCTCCCCGGGTGTGATCGCACGACCATTATCCATATCCGCGCCGCGCGCATCCTGCGCAATGCCCTCGATCAGTTCCCGCGCCTCGCCCGCCTGCGCATCAGGGACCAGCACGTGGTAGAGGGAACAGGGCGTGGGCTGGTACATGGCCAGGTGCGGCCCTGACGCAAATGCCCCGAACGGATCGCGCGCGCGCACGATCGCCGTCAGCCCTTCGGCCGACAGTATATTTCGCACCATCTCCGCCATGGAGAGGTATTTATGAGTGTACACCACCACCGGTTCCATCAGTGCTCCCTCACTCGCCAGATAGGCACGAACTTCCAAATCCAAACCTCAAACTTCAAAACAAATTCCAACTTCCAACATCAAAATCCCAATCCAGCATAACCTGATCATCGGCTGCGCATGAATATGTCCTTTCTGATTTTGGATTTGGGTTTTGTTTCGGATTTTGAAGTTTGCGGTTTTGATTTCCTGTAATGCTTCTTGAGTTATATTGCATATCATACATCTGCTCAGTGCTCTGCCTCACGCCGGTTTCAGCGCCTCGCGGATGAGCTTCTCCACGTCCCCCGGCGTGCCTATCCTCTGCAGCGCCGCGTGGATCGCCTTCTGCGCTTCTGAGTGCGTGTAGCCGAGCGAAATGAGGGCGCGCACGGCGTCGTCTATCACCCGGTCATGGGGAGACACCCCAGGTCTTCCCGCGACGGCCTCCAGTCTTCCGATCTTATCCTTCAGCTCGACGATGAGGCGCTCGGCCTTCTTCCTCCCTATCCCGGGCACCACGGCGAGCATGTGAGCGCTGCCCTGGCTCACCGCCGCGCAAAAATTCTGGGGAGAGATGCCGCTCAAAATGCTCATCGCAATCTTCGGGCCGATCCCCGAAACCCCCAGCAGCAGCCGGAAGAGGCTCCGCTCCTCCTCCGTCATGAAGCCATAGAGCACCATCCCGTCTTCCCTGACGTGGAGGTGCGTGAGTATCGTGATGCGCTCACCCTTCTTCGGCAAGCGGTCGAAGCTGCTCAGCGGTATCACCAGCTCATAACCGACGCCGTTCACTCCGACGACGATGCCGGTCGGCTGAGCCCCGAGGAGTTCCCCATGCAAAAACGTTATCATGTCACCTTTAACGTGTAACCACAGATAAACACGGATGAACACTGATGAACACAGATCGAAAAACAACTACATCCTTAAGGTCTAATAAGGCGTACGGCACATTGTCTCCTTTGCACTTCCAACTTTACACTTTCAACCGTCGTAAGTATCTGTGTGTATCTGTGTTCATCTGTGGTTAAAATTGCTTATTCCTTACCGCGTGGTATGCGCATGGCAGACGGCGAGCGCGAGGGCATCGGCGGCATCAGCGGGACGCGGTTCCTCGCGCATGTTCAGGATCTGCTTCACCATGAATTGGACCTGCTGCTTCTGGGCGCCGCCCCTGCCGAGCACTGCCTGCTTCACCCGGCGGGGGGCGTACTCAAACACCTCAACGCCCTTCTCCGCGGCGACCAGGATGGCGATCCCCCGCGCCTCTCCCAGCTTGAGTGCGGCCTTCACATTCTTGCAGAAAAAGAGCCCCTCCACCGCCATCTGGTCAGGTGTGTACGACTCGAATACTTTTTTAAGCTCACGATATATCTTTAAAAATCTATCGGGGAGGGGAGTGCCGCTGCGGTTGTGGATGCAGCCCCCTCCCACGTAGGAGAGCCGGGATCCCTTCCTCTCTATGATCCCGTAGCCTGTCACCAGTGTTCCGGGATCCACGCCGATAATTCTCACGTCGCTTCGCTCCATTGCAGTCCTACTGCTTCTCCACCTCCTCGAGTATCTCATCGGGAATATCAAAATTCGAAGAGACGCTCTGCACGTCATCGTGATCTTCGAGCTCCCCCATCAGCTCGAGGAGCTGGTGCGCCTCTTTCCCGGCCACCCGGATGGTGCTCTTGGGCACGAGCGAGATCTCGGCGACGGAGTATTTAATCCCTTTCCCATCGAGCGCGCGCTTCACCCCCTCGAGCTTGTCGGGAACCGTGTAGATCTCGAAGACATCCTTCTCCTCAGCGCTGAAATCCTCCGCGCCCGCTTCAAGGGCGATCGAGAAGAGCTTTTCCTCATCGATCACCTTTTTGTCCACCGTGATCATCCCCTTCTTAATAAAGTTCCAGGCGACGGAACCCGCCCCTCCCATATGCCCGTTCTTCTTGTCAAAGATATTGCGGATTTCCGAGGCGGTGCGGTTTTTATTGTCAGAGAGGCAATTTACCATGATCGCCACTCCACCCGGACCGTACCCCTCGTAGGCGACCTCCTCGTAGCTCACGCCAGGCAGCTCGCCGGTCCCTTTTTTGATCGCCTTCTCGACATTGTCGGAAGGCATATTGACCGCCTTCGCATTGAGGATGACCGCGCGCAGGCGGGGATTGCTGTCGGGGTCGCCGCCGCCGGCCCGCGCCGCCACGGAGATCTCGCGCACGATCTTTGAGAATATCTGCCCCCGCTTCGCGTCGAGCGCGCCCTTCTTGTGTTTGATGCTCGCCCATTTTGAATGTCCGCTCATAATCGCCTTCCTCCAGTTTGGTGAAAGATCTCTTGATCCTCCAGAATTTTAGCCCATTTCACGCGCCCACAGAAGCAGAATTACGCATCAGCTCTGTGCTGCTCTCTATCACCAGAAACCAGTAACCCAAAACTGCTTTTGTCACACATTGCCCTCCATCGCCGCTCCTACAAACTGCTCCTCCCCCTCTGCATGGGACCACTCCTGAATCCATCCGTTTTCCAACCCGTACATCGCGAGGGCGTCGACCCCCTCGGAAAACTCATCCTCGGTCACCGGCCGCCCCAGCAAGGCATCGCGGGAGGCACGATGGCACGGTGTGTACTGGCTCATCAGGCTCACCGCCGCCCGGGGAGAAATCTCCTGAGCTATGAACCGAAAGATCTCGGGCGTGCCGCTCAGGTCATTGGGGAGGACGAGATGCCTGATGATCAATCCCTTCCTGGCAATACCAGACTCATCAGTCGCGAGCCCGCCAACCTGCTCCCACATCTCACGGATGGCGGCTCGGTTGATCACGGGGTAGTCACGGGCGCCGGAATATCTGGCCGCTCTATCAGGTGAATTATACCGCATATCGGCAAGGTAGATATCCACGCAGCCGTCGAGGATGCGGAGTGTTTCGAGTGACTCGTACCCGCTCGTATTGTAAACGATGGGGAGATCAAAACCCTCACCCGCCGCGAGGGCGAGGGCGGAGAGGATCTGCGGCAAAAAATGCGACGGGGTGACCCAGTTGACGTTGTGGCACCCCTGCTGTTTCAGCGCGAGGAACATCAGGGCGAGCTCCTCTGACGACACCTCGGCGCCTTCTCCCTCCTGGCTGAATTTATAATTTTGGCAATAGGCGCAGCGCATCGTGCAGCCGCTCAAAAATACCGTACCCGAACCGCCCGATCCCGTGAGGGGCGGCTCTTCGCCGAAATGCGGCCCGTACCGGAAGACCTTCGCGGCCACGCCAGACCGGCAGAACCCCTTCTCCCCCCTCGCCCGCACCGCTCCGCACCCGCGAGGGCAGAGGCGGCAGGGAGACTGGAGCTCGCGGGCGTGTTCGAGACGGTGCGCGAGTTCACCCGAGCGATGGAGATTCAGGTAGGAAGGGATCACGTTGCTTCGCTCCATTGCAGATTGCAGATTGGAAATTTCAAATTTGCACTTTCCAATTTACAATTTACAATTCGGCATCCGAAGGATGCCGTTACTTCTCTTCCTTCTTCGCCTGGAACTGGGCGACAATTCTGGGGATCAGCGCGGAGGGAAGCTCCTCATAGGAGGAGAACTCCATTTCAAACGTGCCGCGCCCGCCGGTGAGCGACCGGAGCTCCGTGCAGTAGCGGAGCATCTCGGCGAGGGGGACCTGCGCCTTGATCTTCTGAAGTTCACCGATCTGCTCCATCCCCATGATGCGCCCGCGCTTGCTGTTCAGGTCCCCGGTAATCGCGCCCATGTACTCAGCGGGGACGGTCACCTCGAGATTATAGATCGGCTCGAGGAGGATAGGCCGCGCCTTGGCCATCCCGTCCTTGAACGCCTTCGACCCCGCGAGCTCGAACGCCATGTTGGACGAGTCGACGTCGTGAAAGGACCCGTCGTAGCAGCTGACGCGGAAGTCCACGACCGGGAAGCCCGCGACGACCCCGGCCCCCGTCGCCCCCCGCACCCCCTTCTCGATCGCGGGGAGGAAACTCTTCGGGATCGTTCCGCCGACGATGTCGTCCACGAACTCGAACCCGCTCCCCCTCCCCATCGGCTCGACCTTGAGGAACACCTCGGCGTACTGGCCGCGGCCGCCGGTCTGCTTCTTGTGCCGCTCGTGCCCCTCGGCGGGTATCATAATGGTTTCCTTGTAGGGGACGGCGGGCGTGCGCAGGTCAACCTCCACCCCGAACTTGTTCTTCAGCCTCTGGACCGCCGTCTCGATGTGCAGGTCGCCCATCCCCGTCAGGATAAACTCCTTCGTCTCGCTGTTCCGGACTGCCTTGAGCGTCGGATCGTCCTGCGTGATCCGGTGGAGGCCGGTGGCAATTTTCTCCTCCTCTCCGCGCTTCTTCGAGTAGACCGCGAATGAAATCACCGGCTTCGGCAGCCAGAGCGGAGGGAACTCGACCGGTCGGCCCTCCGCCGTGAGGCTGTTGCCCACCAATGTATTCTTGAGTTTCGCGACGGCGATGATATCCCCGGGGCCGCCCTCTTCGACGGAGATCTGTTCCTTCCCCTTGATCAGGTAGAGGTGCCCGAAGCGCTCGCTCTTCTGGACGGAGGCGTTATAGAAGGATGTGTTCGACTGGATCGTGCCGGAATAGATCCTGAAATAGGTCAATTGTCCCACGAACGGGTCCGTGACGCTCTTGAACACCAGGGCGCTGAAGGGTTCCTGCGGCGCTGGTTTGATGACGGCCTCACCGACCTTGATCTCCCCACTGTCAGCGGGCGAGGGGAGCAGCGTGCAGATGGTGTCGAGGAGCTCCCGAATCCCGGTTTCTTTTTCAGCAGAAACGCAGAGCACGGGGACAAGGGAGCCGGCCTGTACCGCCCTCCGCAGAGCAGGGGCCAGTTCCTCCGGCGAGAGGCTGCCCGCCTCGAGGTACTTCTCGAGGAGCGAGTCGTCTGTTTCCGCCGCCGCCTCCACCAGTTTTTCCTTGATCTTGGCTGCCATTGCCTTCGCGTCGGCATCGAGCGCCTCCGCGCCTTTTCCTGAAAGCAAATCCGCGACGCCGCTGAGGGCGCTCTGCTTCCCGACGGGGAAGAAGAGGGGGACGCACTTCTCTCCAAAATTGTGCCTGATGAATTCCAGGCATCTCCCGTAGTCCGCGTTTTCCTTATCAAGCCTGCTGATCACGATCATCCGCGGCAGGCGGTGCACATCGGCGAATTTCCAGACGCGCATGGTGCCGACATCGACGCCGGACACCGCGTCAACCACCACCAGCGCCGCGTCGGCGACGCGCAGGCTGCACGCCACGTCCCCGATAAAATCCGCGTACCCGGGCGTGTCGATGATGAAGATACTGTGTTCCTTCCACGTGCAGTGGAGCGGGTGCGACTGGATGCTGATCTTGCGCGACCGCTCCTCGTCGCTCGTGTCCCCAATGGATGATCCAGCGTCAACCCTGCCATGGCGATCATGCGCCCCGCTGAGAAACATCATCGCATCCAGGAGGCTCGTTTTTCCGCACCCCCCGTGGCCGATGAGCGTGATCGTCCTGACCTTTTCTACTGGAACTCCCTTCATGAGTAATGTCCTTTCTTTGCTTCTGTCCTGGAATAGCGCAACAATGCCATAGCCGACACATAACTTGTCGGCTACAGAGGTGCTGCAGTCTCCAGCGCGAGAAAGCCGTACTATATCAGGAAAAAAGTGGATGGACAAGAGGAAACGGAGCGGCAGCTAATGAAGGGAGGAGAACTTCTGGAACAGGATGCACGCAGATAAACGCAGATTACTCACCAGAAACCAGGAACCACAGAGAGCACAGAGGACACAGAGATTGACGTGTGACACAGATTCACACAGATAGACACAGATGAACACAGATTATTCAGTGGTAAAAAGATCATCATGCAGTTTGAAAAACTTTCTCAAATAAAAAAGTTTTACACACTTGTAATACAGAGTGGACGCGGGTATGTTAAAAGAGCAATCCGCGCAAATCCGCGGCTGTAAATCTACGCTGGCCTTATATAAACGTAGGGCTAGGAACGACGGACCCCGAGCGATGAGCGGTGTCTTATTGCACCGTGAGCGTTTCTCGATCAACCCCATCCACATAGACAAGATTGTTGACAGAGGTCGTCTGCGTCGCGTCCACCGCGCCTCCCTCGAGGTAGTATGTGCCTTTGGCAAGGGCTGAGAAGTTCGCCGCGAGGGCCAGGTAATTGTAAATCGCCTTGCCGACTGTGAGCGGCTTGTTCCCGAGATACCCGGCGGGGCCTCTCACAAATCCCTTCCCACGCACGTAGTAGAGCGTCCTCCCGTTCGGCAGGATGACCCTGATGAACGGATAGCATTTTATCGAGATCGGCTGCACATTCGCCCTCACCTCGATCCGGTCTTTTGTCGAGAAGACATTCTTGTTCGGAGTGAGATCGATTACGGGGGTCGGCGTGGCTGTTGGCGTCGGGGTCATGGTCGGCGTCGGCGTGGGGGGAATGAAACGGTTCGCATAGACGCGGCCGTTATTCGACGGATCTCTCTGTGTAAATACCGCGATGGCGTTGCCCTCTGCATCAGAGGCGATATGCGGATTCGCTGCTTCTTTACCCGTCGCCGCATCTATTATCGCGGCGGTGCCCCAGCCGGAACCAGGCGTGTAGTATGCCGCATAGACTCGAGAATATGATCCGTCGCTCTGTTTGAATACAGCCAGGGCGTTGCCATACGCATCCATGGCCACCTGCGGGACATCTGCATTTGCTCCTGTCCCCGCATCTATCACCACCGCCCCTGTCCAGCTTGAGCTTTGAAAGCGGTTGGCGTAAATACGATTGGCCGCGCCAACAATCTGTATAAAAACCGCGATTGCGCTTCCATCCGCACTGTATGCAATTTGAGGATAAGATGAATATCCTGCCGAGGGATCGTCTATCCTTTCAAATCCCCCCCAACTCGAGCTGTCAAAGCGGCTCGCGTATACGTGGTATGCATAGGGGAGGGTATCGCTATCTCTTTGCCAGAAAACTGCGATAAACTCATCGTTCGGACCAGCCGCTATCTGGGGATCAAACGCATAACCCTTGCTTCCGTCACTTAGCTGTGCAGGGGGCGTTATCCAACCCCCTCCAGCAACATAACGTGTCGCATTGATTTGCTGTACCGCTCCGTGAAGCTGTTCAAATACTGCGACAGCATTACCGCTTGAATTCATTGCCAGTTGAGGCTTATATGCTAAACCCCAGGTGGAATTGTCTATCTGGACCTGAGGAGCAGGCCAGCTCGAACTTCCCGCATCATAGCGCCTCCCGTACATACGATCTGCAGAAATTGGACCATAGGAGAATACTGCAAGCGCATTACCGCTCGCATCAAGGGCGGCATGCGGGGACAATGCCTCCGTACCACCGGCATTCGCATCAATAATGCTCGCTCTGGTCCATGTCCATCCGGACACATAGTAATTCGCACAGGCGTGGTAATTACCCAATGCTGTGCTCTCTACAAACACGGCCATGGCATTGCCGTTCTGACCTATCGATATCCCGGGGGTGTTTGTAGATCCTCCCAGGTTGCTATCTACCGCCACAGGCGTACTCCAGCCTGAGCCGGGAACATAGTGATTCACGTAGATACGATTCCCCGCTCCGTTCCAATCACGAAAGATTGCTATGGCGCTACCGTTCGGTCCCATCGAGATCTGCGGTAAATTAAAAGGATCACCCGACCCTGGATCAATAGGCTGGGCGCCTTCCCAGACCTGACACATTCCGCTGCCTGTGAGGATAATCATCGCAACAGCTGCCAATAAAAACCCTTGCATCTTCATAGCCGTTCCTCCTCTCTTGTGAGGTTATATTATCGCTATACACAATCATTATACCGAGTATAGTTAACAATTCCCAGACATTACGATTATATTCCACAGCGAAATGAGCACGTCAATCACAACATGATATGCAGAGCGCTCTATCCGCCCCTAATACATTCGCATTGACAGAGATGCCTCTCGTGTTATCCTAATTTCATATCACACTATCACCAATGAAAATTTGCCGAACCGATTTATTTTCTCTAGGGGCACTGCTGATCTTGCAGGCACTCCTCTTCCCGCCCGCCACCTTCACCTCCTCGAACCTGCTGGTTTCAAAATACAGCGACGTAATCACGCAGCATCTCCCCCACCAGCTCTTCATCAGGCAATCGCTCTTTCAGGATAAGCGCCTCCCTCTCTGGAATCCCCATGAATGCGCGGGGACTCCCGCCTTTCCGAACCCGCTCTATCTCACATTCGCCTTTCCGCACCTGCTGCTGATCTGGCTTACTCCCCCCCTGGCAATGAATGTTGGATTCTTTCTACATATCTTTCTTGCCGGCGCATTGACTTATGCGTTCGCGCGGCAGATCGGCTGCGCCCGCACCGCGTCGCTCTTCGCCGCACTCGTTTTTTCACTCGGCGCAAGGAGCCTCTCCCAGGTTCAGGCGGGGGCATATCCCAATGTGGTCTATCTTGCTTACATTCCGCTCTTTTTTATTTGCGCCGAACGATGCATCACCAGCCCCGACCGGCGCGCGTCATTGACCATGGCGGCATGCATGACGCTCGCACTGCTGACGGGCGAAATACAGATGTATATCTACTCAGTACTATTGGTAATTCTCTTTTCGCTGCTAAGATGCCGTTGCACCCCCGATCAGATGAGGGCAGTCACTTCACCCGGGAAGGCACTTCGCTCCGTTCTTGTCGGAATGATCCTCTCTCTCCCGCTCTCCGCATTCTATATCATCCCCGCATGCCATCTCTACCCACTGCTCACGCGATCACTGCCTCTCGGCAAAGCCCAGTTCTCCCTGATGCCGGCCCTGTCAAACCTGAGTCTTCTGCTCAATCCGTACCTTCTCAGCGATTTCACCCCTTCCACTGAGCTCCCGTGGGAATCCGCTCTCTACGTCGGCCTCGCGCCGCTCATGGTCATTGCATGGATGCTTTTCCAAAAATCATCACGCCGCGACCTCCGCCTCTGGGGCTCGCTCACCGTCGTCACGCTGCTCTTTTCCCTCCGGGAGCTGAAACCACTCCACCTCCTCTTGAACATGATCTTCCCCGCGATCACACCGTTCCGCAACCCCGGGCGCATGCTCTTCTTCTTCCCCTTTTTTGCCGCACTGCTCGCGGGGCGGGGGCTGCACGTTTTCTCCTTCTCCCATTCACCGGGTGAAGGGAGCCGTGCCGCCCGATTCTGGCTCTGCGTTTTACTCATCGCCATTATTATGCTGTGCAGTGCATTTGCGCGGCTCTCCCGAGAAGACATAGGCACCCTCATGCACAACTATTGCCAACGATTCTCCAGCTTCTTCGGGAGCGGGCAGCTCGGCATCCTCGATATGCACACGCTGCGGCGAGAGGCATCTTCTTTCAAAACGGCCATGCTCAGCTCGCTGGTGTTCCAATCTATGATTATGACGGTGCTTTCTGCCCTCTTCATCCTCAGGGATAACCGGAGGATACCACTCCATATATTCAGCATTTTCCTGCTCGCGGCTGCATACGCCGATCTTTTTTACTTCGGGCAACAGTATCTCGAGGTCCACCCCATGGAGGAAATCTACCCCCCTTCCATGCTTTACCGGTCTCTCGAACGGGCAGGGCATACGTCCCGGCTTCTCGATATGTCCGCGCGGCCCGTAGCGCCCTTCTGGACAGCCCTCCCGTTCTTCCAGAGCACAGGCCTTGGCGTGTCCCGTGTCGACGGATATACGCCCGTCAATCTCACGTCGTATGTGCGTTATATTGATCTGCTGCGCGGCCGATCAAAGACAGCCTGGCCGAGGTGGGGCATCACGGTCCCCTCCATCCAGCATCCATCGCTCCTCTCTCTTCTGAATACGGACTTCTTAATTTCTGAATCACCGCGTGCGCTGACGTCGCTCACGCTCGTCGAGGAGTTCAGGGATGTGCCGGTGTACAGGCAGTTTCTCGGAGCCGGAGTCCTTCCCCGCCTTTTCCTGTACCGCAACACCGATTCCTTTCCCAATGCATGGCTCGTCCCCGATGCCGAGGTCTGCGAATCTCCGGAAGAAGACCGACGGATGACCACTCTCGATTTCCGCCAGGAGGTCCTTCTCCCGCGCGGTTCGCGACCACTCAACGGGGGGGAACCGTACCGCGCTGTTCCGATTTCTCGCCACGGGCCTGACCTGATCAGCATGGAGATGGAAACGCGCCGACCCTCCTACCTGTGCCTGAGCGAGATCTGGGCTCCCGGATGGAGGGCGACAGACAATGGGGCGAGCGTGGAAGTGGCAAGGATCAATACGACTTTCCGGGGCATCTACCTGGAGCCGGGGAAGCACTCCGTGCGCCTGAACTATCGGCCGCCGGGGATTGGCGTGGGGCTTGTGGTATCCGCCACGACTGCGGTCGTACTTATCGCAGTTGCTCTGAGTGCAAAAAAGAGGAGGTTAGGTTCAGTATAAAAATAAGCCGCGGATTATTGCCGATTGGCGCGGGTTGTCCCCGAGCAGCAATAGTTCACCATAGTACATCCCCGCGTAATGAGTTGGTTATGCGGGGTGCATATTTGTAGGGGTTCGATCCTTCGGCTGCGCTCAGGACAAGTTTTATCGAATTCGGGCCCTTACGGGCAAGCGCGATACCTGCCCGGCTCCAGACGGGAATCGCGCCCCTACACCACAACATACTGCACTTTCCCCCATAAGTGACCCAGTACATCCTCGTTTGGCTTTTACTTCTTCTTCAGCAATTTGGCGAACTCTCCCTCAGTCAGTATGGCCACGCCGAGCCCCTTCGCCTTCTCGTACTTGGAACCGGGATCGGCGCCGGCGACGACGTAGCCTGTCTTTGCGCTGATGCTTCCCGAGGCGCGGCCGCCGGCGTCCTCGACGAGCTTTTCGGCTTCCTCCCTGCTGAATTTCTCCAGGGTTCCCGTGAACACAAACGTCTTCCCGTCCAGTGCACCCGTCGCCGGCTTCTTTACCGTAGCGTAGCGCACGCCGCCCTTCATAAGCCTTTCGATGGCCGCTGTGTTCTCCTTCTGGCGGAAGAAGGTCGCGATGCTCTGGGCGATCTGCGGGCCTATTTCCCTGGTGGCCATGAGATCTTCCTCGCCAGCCTTCTCAAGCTTATCCAGGGAGCCGAATGTCTTTGCCAGAACTTTCGCGACGTGCTCGCCGACGTGCCTGATGCCAAGGCCGAAGATGAGCCGCTCGAGCGTCGTGTCGCGGCTCGTGTCAATAGCCTCGAGGAGATTGGTTGCCGACTTCTCCGCCATGCGCTCGAGCGAGAGGATGTCCTCCTTCGTGAGATAGTACAGGTCCGCGACGCTCTTCACCGTGCCCGTGTCCACAAGCTGCTCGATCAGCTTTTCCCCGAGACCGTCAATATCCATCGCCCGGCGTGAGGCGAAGTGCCGGATATTCTCCTTGAGCTGCGCCGGGCATGAGATGCCCGTGCAGCGCGCTACCGCCTCCCCCTCAAGCCTCACCACATCCGCGCCGCACACGGGGCACTTCTTCGGCAGCGTATACCGTTTCGCGCCGGCAGGCCGTTTGCCCGCGATCATCTTGACCACCTCGGGGATCACGTCCCCGGCGCGCTGCACGACGACCGTGTCACCCACCCGCACGTCCTTTCGGTCCACCTCATCCTGGTTGTGGAGCGTCGCCCGTTTCACCTCGACGCCGCCGATGCGCACGGGCTCCATGATCGCCACGGGCGTCAGCGCGCCCGTCCGTCCCACCTGCGCGACGATATCCAGGATCAGCGTCGTCTCCTGCTTGGGGGGGAACTTATAGGCGACCGCCCAGCGCGGGCTGCGGCTGATGATGCCGAGCCTCTCCTGCAGGGCGAAACTGTTCACCTTGACCACCACGCCGTCAATCTCGTAGGGGAGTTTTTCCCTGACGGGCAGCATCTCGGCGCAGTAGTCGATCGCCTCCTCTATGCCACAGCACTTCCGGACGTGGCCATTCACCCTCAGGCCCCACTTCGGCAGCTGCTGGAGGAAATCCCACTGGCTCTCGAACCTCCACCCCTCTACCTTCCCGAGCGCGTAGATGAAAACATTGAGGGGGCGCCCCGCGGTGATTGACGGGTCGAGCTGCCGGAGCGAGCCGGCGGCAGCGTTGCGGGGATTCGCGAAAAGCGGCTCGCCCCGCTTCTCCCTCTTTCTGTTCAACGCCTCAAAGTTTTTGATATCCATGTAGACCTCGCCGCGCACCTCGAGCCGGCGGGGCAGATCCGCACCCTTCCCCCTGAGCCTGAGCGGCAACGCGCGGATAGTCTTCAGGTTGGTCGTCACATCCTCGCCGGTGACGCCATCGCCCCTTGTCGATCCCACCACAAACATCCCCTTTTCATAGACGAGCTCGATCCCCAATCCGTCGAATTTCGGCTCAGCCACATACTCAACGCGCTCATCCTCCGCACGCCTGAGAAAACGCTTGACCTTTCTGTCGAATTCCCTCGTCTCGTTCTCGCCCGTCGAATTACTGAGGCTGAGCATCGGGGTACTGTGCCGCACCTGGGCGAACTCATCGAGCGGCGCCGCTCCCACCCGCTGCGTGGGCGAGGTGGGCGTCCTGAACTCAGGGAATTGCTCCTCCAGATCCGTCAGAAGGCGCATGAGGTCGTCGTACTGCGCGTCGGATATCTCGGGGTCGTCGAGCACGTAGTAGCGCCAGTTGTGGTGCTCGATCGCCGCCCTCAGTTTTTCTATCTCACGCTTGGCGTTTTCTCTGTCCATCGGATCCTTTCGCGAGAAACACCGCACACACAGCACCCGCGCAGTTTGCGAGAAAATCGAGAAGGCTGCACTCGCGGTATGGAATACACCACTGGTACAGCTCAAGCGCCGCGCCATAGGGCACCACGATCAGGAGCGTCAATACGGCAGCCTGCCAGGCGATGCGCATCTTCGACGAGTGTATGAACGCCTTGTACACCATGGCCGCCAGAAGGGCGAACTCGAGAAAATGCAGCAGCTTGTCCTCGTGTGGGAACAACGCGCACACCCGGGGCTGGAGCGGCGCGGATGACGCGATGAGGATCGCCAGCGCCCACAAGAACGCGAGCAGTGCGTAGGGTCGTGCCATGTCAGCGTCCTACCCCCAGGCGGAGCGCCAGGAATCTCGGCAGGCCTGCCGAAATGATCTTATCCTGGGCCTTTTTCACATCATAGGCCACCCGCCTGATCTCAAACCTCATTTTCGCCGCATCGTATATTCCATAGCTCGCCCGTTGGTCCCCGTCCCTCGGCTGTCCCACGCTCCCCACATTGATAATGTACCGGGCGTCCTTCTCCACGGCCATGTCGCGCGCGCGATAACAGCTGATTGAGCCTCTCTCCTGAAAGATGACGGGCACGTGTGAATGGCCGATAAAGCACAGTTTGGCCGTGAGGAGTTCAAAGCATCGTTGGGCAGACATGAGATCAATAACGTACCCCCACTCTTTTGGACTGGAGAGCGAAGAATGTACGATCGCGAAACCGTCATAACCCCTCGTAACCGGAAGATGTTTGAGGTAGGCCGTGTCATCCCCGCTCAGTCTCCTCGCGGTCCAGGTGACGGCCTCTTTCGCGTATTCGTTAAAGTAGTCCAGGGGCGTGTCGCCCACTGCGGCAGAATCATGGTTCCCCAGAACAGTCTCGATCCCGCGAGACCGCAGCTCCGCGATACACTTCTCCGGCTCCGCCCCATAGCCCACTACATCCCCCAGGCAAAGATAGCGGTCCGCGCCCGCGCGCTCAATGTCGGCGAAGACCGCGCTCAGCGCGTCGGTATTGCCGTGGATATCGCCAAATATGGCGTAGCGCATCGCACTGACCTATTCTTTCTATCGCTCTGCAGCCAGGAATGTGCCACGCATTAGTTATATCAAATGCGCACGCGCTATGGAACGTGAGACATGAACTCCCGCACTCGCTGGCTGATCTCCCCGGGGCTAAATAAGAAATAGGGAAATTCCCGCTCGGCCAGGTGATCCAGGAGGAATGTCCCGCTCGCCGCAGCATAGGGGGGCGGGCTCTCTTTGAAAAACCGCTCGATGATCCTGTCCTGGATCCACTCGTAGTTCCAGCCGCCCACGCCATGGATGAAGAAGTCAAACCTGTACAATCGCAGGAAGAGCGTGAGCGCCGCCGCGCGGGGGAGTATGCCGAGATTTTCCGCACCCGACGCACCCACGTCTTTTTTGAAGCACCTCGCCCGCACGCCCTCGTGAACAACCCAGAAGGGGAGCTCTTCTTCCCGGAGCTTGGGGAACGGGAAATTCCTGTAGCGGAACCTGAACTCCTCCCTGTATTCATCAAGCGCGCTGTTAAAAACATCCCTGAATCTTTTTTGATCCACGTAGATCCGCGAGAAAAGATCGCGAAACTCCTTCCCCCCGAGGATGTCCGAGAGAAAATGGCACGGCATCCGCAGCCCGTAATACTCGATGAAGCTCTCCGCGAGTATCTCCCTGAGAAGTTTCCTGCCGGTCTTGGCCATGATAATTTCTTTGAACGTCAAAAAGTTGGGAAGGCATTTTTCAAATCCCCCCTGCGATACCTTCCGGAGCGCCGCCTCAATCCTGCCGAGGAACTCACCACATGAGTCTTCCGAGGGCGCTGGGTAATCGTACAGCAGCCGATCCGTCGTGATGAACTCCACAACCCCGGGCGCGGCTTCGCCGCTCCACGGGCGCGCCGCATCACGAGGGGCGCGCCAATCGCGGCCGGGGGGGCGCGGCGAAACACAACCCGGGACCTTCGCCCCTATACGCACCCGCTCCGTATCCAGAAAGACGATCTCCTTTTTGCCGCGGGGCGCAGCTTCAAGGGCGAGGAATTTAACGGCTATCCCGGGGTGAAAAAAATAAGGCTGGTGGGCCACTCCAATTCTGTGTGATTCCGAGACCCGTCCGAAAAATCCCTCCGGCTCAGGCAGAAAAATAATCTCGCCATTGTTATACGGTGGTTTGAGCAGTCTCTTTTTCATTAAAAAGGGGACAGGCTACTTTATACTTTGCAACACTTTCCCTTACAAGGTCTTCCGAGCGGCCTAAGCGTGGATTGCAATCTGAATCGCCTGGCCATCTGCTTTTGCCACAACGGCGCTCCAAACGGCGCCTGGCGATTCACGCTGCCGCGGAGTTTGTTCAGTTCGCCTCCTGTCATCGGCGTATCAACAAATCTCCCCCACTCGCCAGGCAATTTGACAGGCGGTTCGTCCGTAAGACAGCGTGGCTGCTCTCCGATTGTCTCCTGATGAGAAGACCACGGCCATTCCCTCGCTGATCGCACAAGGCCCGCGCGCACGGGGTTGCCTTCGACATATCTAAGTACTACAATGAGATGATTGTCTTCTTCAATTAAAAAGCTTTTGAACCGTCCCTGCCATATGTGGCCGCTGGATCCATAGTGCTTGTGATACCGTCTCACGTGGCTGGTCATGAGCCATTGCATGAATTTGCTCAAGGCCTCGCGCACCGACTGCCTCACAACCATATGAAAGTGCGTCGGCATCACGCAATAGGCAAAGAGCTTGATCGGAAACTTTTTTTAGCCTCCTTCATTAGATTGATGAATGCTTTGTAATCTTGTTCCTTGTGAAAAATCTCCTGTCCCGCATTTCCACGGTTCAAGACACGATACACAATGCCTTCACCTAACCCTCTGGCAATACGTGGCATCGGATTATCCTTTCATAATAAAGTAGCCTGTCCCCTTTTCCGGGATATGACATCAAGATAGTAGAGGAGTCTCCGCCGTGGATCATCCAGGCCGTCGAGAAAGGCTCGCTGGGGATTCACATAGATTGCCTCAACGGGTATCTCCCTGAAGGGCGTTTTGGTCCTCACCAGCTCGATGAGAATCTCCAGTCCCAGCCCGTAGCCGCGCTCCCCCAGGCGCACCTTCTTCAAAAATGAATCCCTGTATCCCCTGAAGCCGCAGAATGGATCAGTGCACATCACCGAAAATAGTTCCCTCATCAACCCCGCGACGTACCTGTTGATGATGAACCTCTCGGGGGGCGCATCCGCGCGCGCCGCCCCTCTCATGTAGCGGGAGCCGAGCACCACCTCATGTTCCACCAGCATGCTCAAGAAAACCGCGATCTCCCTGGGATCATGTTGCAGGTCCGCATCGAGGGTGACTATGTTCTCGTAATCATTCTTGAGCGCGCACGCAAAGCCGCTGCGCAGCGCCGACCCGTAGCCAATTCTCTCGGGATGCCTGAGCAGGAGCGTCCGGTAATCGCACATCCGGCGAAGGATCCGCCCCGAACCGTCGGTTGAGCCGTCATCGACAAAGAGCACGGCCCCGTCATAATGCGCTCTCAATCGCGCATAAAACTTCTCCAGAAACTCGCGCTCGTTATATACCGGGCACAGCACCAAGCTTTTCCCATTCATCGCGTCGCCATGATCCATCCGGCATGATTGGTCCATTCATTTATATCATAACCATGCTCCCGTTCAACCTGAGAATGGATCACACGGAGTCTGCTCGCTTCTTTAATTTTATATGTTTTTTCGGTCAAATGTTGGTAGACTATACCCAGGCGTTCGCGATTCCGCGCAGAGAAGGAGATCAGGCAATGGGGGCGAACGAAGTTGAGGGGCAGGCTCGGAGGAAGTTCGAGCGGCTCACGACCGATCTCCCCGCAACGCTCACCGTCGTTGGGGGGGATGCCGCCGGGGGCGGTGTGATATCTCTTGAGGGGAGGGTCCTCAACCTGAGCATGGACGGGGCGAGCATCGAGACCTACCGCTCTCAGGAGAGCGAGTTCCTCCGCGGCACGCAGCGCGTCACCGTCGAGATCGCGCTCCCGGCTCATTCGGAACCGCTCAGGTTTAGCGGCGAGGCGGTGTGGAGCACGGAAATCGCTGATCCGATGAAGCAGATGACCACACTGCGTTTCGGCGTTAAAATCCTGAAGGTCTCACCCCGGCACTCGGCATGGCTCGCATCATATATCAAAAAAGAACTCGAAGAAGCCTCTTCCTGATCTGACACTCACTCACCTCATCCTCTCAATACTGCCCCCTCGCAACTTGCATGATATGGATGTTCTCTGGGGATCGCGTTTATCACATTCGGATACATCATCCTCCCGGCAACTGTACGTAATGAAAATTAAATTATTCTCTGGATTTTACAAAGGCCCTGTCGTAGAATGGCCTTCAGAAGAACCCGGAGAATCTCTTGCGTGAGAGAATCTCGAGCGGGGCAGTCACGAGCAACACACATATGAAGGGAGGGTACCATGGCTGATGTGCTCGTAGTGGCAAGTAAGGTGAAGGCGTACATCAAACAGAAGGGATGCAACACATCCGCGGAGAGCATCGAGGAGCTCAGCAAGCGCGTCCAGATGATTCTCGACATGGCGATCAAGCGCACGGGCGCGAATGGCCGCAAGACCGTGAAGGCGCAGGATCTTTAATACGCGAAGCCGTTGGGTATGCAAGCGAGGTGATGGATCCCATCACCTCGCTTTTTTATCTTTCGCTTTTCCCGCGCGCTCCGCCGGCGATTGCGCATCCCTCCCAAGCCGCGCACGATAGAACTCGCCGCTGTGCGGCAACACCATGTGGAACTCTGAAGCACCGTCAATCGCGACCCGCGCATCCTCCAGCCGGCACTCGAGCACGTGCCCGCCCGCCCTCCTGTCCCTAGTGATAAAATGGAAATGGTAGGCGGGAACATTGATCCCCTTCATATACCCAGGGCAGCGCAACCCCACCAGCGTGCCTTCCGCGTTGTTGAACTCAAACGTGCGCTGCTTCTTGACCGCCTCGTCGAGCGGTGGATACGGCTTATCCTGGGCGGGAACGCTCCTCGTTTTGACATACGTAAAGCTCCCCTCTGCCCTGACCGCATAGAAAATATTCTCGGTTGGCAGAAGAGCGTCCAGGGCCCGCTCCAGCCCGTTGAGATCCAGTCTGCCCTTCAGGACGGCCGTTCTGTCGGGTCTGAAGAATATCATGGCAGCAAATGGCACCTTCGCGTTGTCATCAGGAATGTGGACACTCCCATCCGCGCATACCTGGTAGACGGTGCCATCGGTAACTACCATCTCCCCGTCGAGGCGATCGAAGGTCCCTATGCCGAAATCACCGTGCTCCTTCAACTCCCCGCAGGTGATCTCACCATCGTAGAGCCCCTGAAGCAATGCATCAATTGTGGACACCTGGTACACGACATCCGTGCGACGCGGAGGGCGGGCGCAACCGCAGAGCGCCTCCGAAACCATTAGTACATAGAGGATGAAATAGCGTTTCATGTTCACTTTAAACTTTGCACGTTCAACTTTCTACTATAGTTCCTTCCGCAGCCGCTGATATACCTGGAGATCGCGTTCAGAAAAACAGAGGTATCGGATTTCGTCAAAGTCCTTTTCATGTTTCCTCCCCGCGGCGAGGGCGATCCTCGTCGCCTCTTCTATGGGATAGCTGTAAACGCCTGTGCTGATGGCGGGGAAGGCTATGGTTCTCAAACCATTTTCCCTCGCGAGGGAAAAGCTGTTTTCATATGCAGACCTTAAAAGGGCGGGCTCGCCCGCGCCGCCGCCGCGCCACACCGGCCCGACCGCGTGAATGATCTTCTTCGCCTTCAGCCTCCCCGCATTCGTCACCACCGCGCGCCCCGTGGGGCATCCGCCTATCCGGCGGCACTCCTCCAGCACCGTCGGCCCCGCAGCCCGATGGATCGCCCCGTCAACCCCGCCGCCGCCGCACAGGCCTGAGTTCGCCGCGTTCACAATAACATCAACTTCCTCGCTCGTAATATCCCCCAGCTTTATCGTGATCATCGCTGAATCCTCCCTACTCCCCTATGATCTTCACCAGCACCCTCTTTCTGCGCTGGCCGTCGAACTCCCCATAGAGAATCTGCTCCCAGGGGCCGAAATCGAGTTTCCCTCCGCTCACCGCCACCACGACCTCACGACCCATGATGGTCCTCTTCAGGTGAGCGGAGGCATTGTCTTCCCCGGTCATATTGTGGCGGTAGTGGGACACAGGCTCGTGCGGCGCGATTTTTTCGAGCCACCTCTCAAAATCTCTGTGGAGACCATCCTCGTCATCATTGATGAATACACTCGAGGTGATGTGCATTGCGTTCACAAGGCATAGCCCTTCCCTGATGCCGCTCCTCTCAAGACACTCCTCAACTCGCGTGGTGATATTGATAAATTCCCTCTTGTTTTTTGTATTGAACCATAGGTGTTCGGTGAAATATTTCATACCTCTGCCCCATCATGCACGCGTGTCCTGTCCCCACAGCTTCTGGACCGCGTAGGTAGGATGGCGCTTGAACTGTCTCGCGACACCGGAGACCGGCTCGCCCCTCAGCCCTTCCAGGCTGTAATCGCCCCACCCTTCCCTATGCAGATAATACAGGTACCCGATCTCCCTGGGATCGAATCCCATGAGCCGCGCGCCGACGCCGTCCGCTTTCAGGGCGTCCGCCGAAGCCACGGCGGCCCTCAGCTCAACCCGCTCCCCGTCAACGGGACCGTCTCCCTCCATCCCCTCCCACGCGTCAATCACCACGAGGTCCGGCCACGTGTGCCTCGTGACGCTCACGACGTTATGATGGATCACCCGCACCGCCTCCAGGTACGCGACCGAGTGCCTGAGGAGCGCGTTCACGACCCATGGGGCCCTGCGCCTCGTCCGGGCGATCCACGCGGTGGGGATCAGGCTGAAGAGCGAGGGCGCACGCGGAGCGCTCGGCGTTCGGAGGCCGTGAATCATAGATTTGTCACGCTGCCACAGCAGCCCCATCATATTTTTTATTCCGAGCGTGGCGATCGCATAGTTGTGCGTCTTCGGGAGGTTGATCGAAATCTTGTAATCGAAATCGCGCACGATGGCCGCGAGCCCCACCCGCTCCCTGCCGGCGATTGAACGGACCTCAATCTCAATGAACTCAGGGCAATCCTCAAGCGCGATGAGCTTGAGATTGGGATACTCCCGCGCCAGCTCCCGGTAGCCGAACGCCGCAAACACATCATGCGTTGAACAGTGCTCGTAGTAGGCGCTCCCGCTCCCCTCCAGGATAGTGAATGTCTTCTCTGGAAAATCATCCATGTAGGCTGCGCAGAAATCGAGGAGCCCGCGGACGGAGTCGGCGTGGGTGTTCGCGTGCCACACCCTCGTCGCCGTGAGATTCGGCTTGATGAGTATGTTCTTTTTTGACCTGAGGGGGGCAAGGTCATCCCTGATCAGGTGGAGCGCGCGCCGCACATTCTCACGCCTGTCATCGCCTCTCACCAGCGCAACCGATTTCATCACTGCGTTCCGTGCCTGCCCCGCCGACCGGGCATATCCGTTGGCCCCCAGCGCCACGCCCTCAGCGCCGACCGGTATCAGCGCGAGGGCGCCTCGCCTGTCTCTTCAGCGGGTACCACCGTCACCTCATCTATTTCCTCTCTCATGAAGAGCCGACCGATCTCCTTGAACCGCTCCGGCATGTCGCTCACATAATAGCTCACCCGTCCACCCGCCAGGCCTCGGCCCCGCGGGGCCATCTCATCGCGCACGGCCTCCGCGCAGCACCTGCCCGAGTCAACGAGCGACACCCTGTCTCCCATCACGAGCCGTATCGTCTCCCGGAGCACGGGATAGTGCGTGCAGCCGAGGATGAGCACGTCGATCCCTTCCTTCTTGAGCGGGAGGAGGTATTCCCTCGCGATCTCAACCGTTGCCGGCCTGTCCAGCCAGCCCTCCTCTGCCAGAGGCACGAAGAGCGGGCATGGTCTGCTGTACACCCTCACGGCATCGGCGAGCTCACGTATCTCTCGCTCATAGGCCCCGCTCCTGACGGTGGCATGCGTGCCGATGACCCCTATCTTCCCCACGCGGGTGAGCGAGACCGCCTTCCGCGCCCCGGGGGTGATGACATCATAGATGCGCACGCGGTGCTCGCGCCTGAGCGTGCCGAGCGCGAGCGCTGAGGAGGTATTGCACGCCACGATGATCATCTTGACGTTCTGAGAGATGAGGAAGCGGCAATTCTCCATCGAAAAACGTATGACCGCTTCCGGAGACTTGCTGCCGTAGGGCACCCGCGCGGTGTCGCCGAAATAGACGATATTCTCCCCGGGGAGGAGCCTGCGAAGCTGCCTCGCCACCGTGAGGCCTCCCAGCCCTGAATCAAAAACGCCGATCGGTTGTTTCATTTTTCGTTTCAACCACTGAAGACACTGAGATGTTACAGAAATGACAACTACCAAAGCACAAATGACAAATATCAAGTTTTGTCATTAGAATTTTGTCATTTGTCATTAATTGTTCCAGTGTATTCAGTGCCCTCTGCGGTTAAAAATCACTTAGGTGCGCGCGGCGGTTCAGCCGTGTTCTTCGTGCAGACGAAGCAAAACGCCGGAGGGATATTTCGGGGTTCGAAACCTACCTTCACCTTATCGAAAATTCTGCGGAGCGTCTTCAGCAGGTAGAGAGAGTATTGATACGCGATAAATTTTCCCCCCGGCCTGAGGGCGCTGAGGGTTTCCTTGAGAATGCGCTCGCGCACCGGGGCGGGCAATGTGGTAAACGGGAGCCCGGAGAAGATATAATCCGCGTCCTCAAACCCGTGTTTATTGAGATACACCCTGACTTTTTCCGCGCTGTCGTTGATGAGCACAAGGCGCGGGTGAGCGTGATCCCTCTCCAGCAATTCGTAGAACTCCTCGTTTATCTCAAACGCGAACAGGGTCGCCTCCGGGGGAAGCTCCTCGAGGATCTTTCTCGTAAGACACGCGGTCCCCGGCCCGAATTCAACCACGCAGTTGCAGCGGGACAGAACCGCCGCGCCCACGAGACGCCGGCAGAGCCAGCGGCTGCTGGGAGTCACTGATCCCACCTGGCGCGGGTGCCTGATAAAATTCCACAGAAAGTGCGCGGGGCTCAACGGTGCTCGCCCTCCTTTTCAAGAACAACATTCACCGCATAGCTCACCTCGCCCGGCCTGACCGGGATGGTTACCAGCTTCTCCGCGTAACCCTCCGCGCTCAAACGATAGGCCACCCGGGCTGGCAGCGCGGGGTCTACTACCCTGCCCTCGCTGAAATAGACTCCGGTCATACCGTTCCATTGCGGCCTGCCGGGCGACACGTTCCAGGATGCCGCGCCATCCGCCCCCCTCCTTCCGGTTGCCTCCTCGATCCTGAGCGGCGGCATGATCAATTTGCCGTCTTTCAGATACACCACCTTTTCCCCGGGCGCGAAATATGCGTCCGGATTTTCGTGCGGATTAACTCCGCCCGCGAAAACTCTCATGAGCGTTCCAAAGCGCCGTATCCGGTAATGGTCCGGCTGCATCTGCGGATTAAGCGCTCCATTGAGAAATGAGACCACGTAGCGATATGTGGGATGATCCCGCGTATCAACGCGGCATATACTGAAATGCGCGTAGTCGGTATATCTCGCGCGGGCCCCTTTATAACCGATATCTTCTCCCGATTGTATCAGGTAGATGTGGTTGAGATTGGCGCTGTAGCTCTTGACCAGGCCGTCATCCTCCTCACTCTGGAGCGAGCCGAAAATTCTTGCAAGGCCGTCAACCAAAATAATTTTCCATACCTCTCCGAGCTTGACAAAACCCTCTTTATGAGCGAGCGACCGGATCTTGGCCGGATCTCCGATGATGCAGAGCACGGGGATTTCCCCTGCGCGGAGCCGCTCCACGACCCCCTCATCAGGCCGGGAGGCATCGGGGAGGAAACGGACGAGCGCGGGGGGATCAAACGGACACTCCGTATCGAGCCTCCAGAATGAATTGAGGTTCACGGCGCTCCCGATTTGATTTTCCCTCACCTGGATATCGCCATAGCCGGGAACACCGCCGCGGAACAGGGGGAGCTTTTTGCGGAAGAGATGCTCTCCGGGGATAAACCGGTCGCCCGCAATGTTCGCGATCTCGCTCCCTGAAAGGGAGCCCGCCACCGAGGTGAAGCTCTTCACCGCCTGGCGGAACTTTCCACCCGCGTAGGATTTCACGAGCGCGGCTGCCACCTCCTGCGGAACCGCACGGTCAACGCCCTCCAGAAGCTGATCCACCGCGTAATTCATGTACTTGAGGCCGAGCACCGCGCCGAAGCTGTGACCGATCAGATGGACGCTCTCGACATGCTCGTTTTTGAGGACATCTTTTATAAAACCGTCGAGCTCCTTTTTAAAACCCTCCACACTCTTGGAATCCTCCACCGTGTCATATGAGAAGACGTACACCTTGAAGTACTTGCCCCCGAGGTCGGGATTGACCGTATCCTCACGGGCGAGCAGTTCCGGGAATTTTCCCCATGAGCCTCTCGTCTCACTCAGCCCGTGCACGAACACCACCACCTCCTTGACCCGCCCATCCGCTCCCCTCTTCCGGTCCAGCGCGCTTTCTTCCTCAACGAGGCGGTGGTACTCGTCAAGATTCCTGGCCCTGTAGAAGGCATTCACCTCCCCCGCGGGGGGAAGATCGTTCGTGACATACTCCTCTTTGAGGCGTCCAAAGGCGAACTCTGCGCGCCTGCGGGCGAGCCTTCGCTCGCGCGCTTCAGCCCCGGGGCGCGCCATGAGCTCCAGGTACTCGCGGTCGCGTTCCAGAAAGTCTTTTCGAAAACGATCCGAACGGGATTTCTGGAATGGATACTTGTTGATGTAGCGGGTCCAGGTATACGGCCACCCCACATAGTAGCGGTGGACCTGCTGGAATATGCTGCGGAGCTTTTCAAGATTTTCAATCGAGGGGCGCCGTTTGTAATCATACGCGACAGTCGCCTGCTCCCCGGTCCCCTGTTTTTCCTTGACCTCAATCTGCTCCTCGAGGCCGTTCACTCTGACGCACAAGCGGTTGAAATAGATCTTGAAGGGGTCGCGCACTCTATCGCACAACTGCTTCTCCTCAACAGTCGCGAAGCCGCTCTTCCGGCGGGCGCACTCGCGGCAAAGGTCCTGTATCTCAAAATAGCGGCGCTGGAGCTCGGGCTCCGTCCACGGGTCATCGATCGCCTCGGCCCATACCCGCTCAGCCTCCGAGAGGCTGTGGTCGAGGACGCGCAGCCGATCGGCGGCATCAGGCTGGGCGCGCCTGCCCGCTGAGGCGCACCCCGTCAAGAGCAGCGCCAGCGCGAGCGCCAGGAGATTATTCATCTTCACGATTTTTGAATTATAGCACAACGGTTTCCACATCGGGCTCCAATTTTGCGCGTGGGCGGAAAATGGCCCGTGACCCTCTCTCCGCAATCCTGTACAATCATGAGCGGGGGAGCACAATCATGCTGTGGAAAATCTCGGATGCGGATGAGGGCGCGGTCTCGCTGCTCGCGCGCGACATGTCACTGCCGGCGCCGCTCGCGGCCATACTCGTGCGGCGGGGGATCACCACCCCCTCCATGGCACGCGTGTTCCTCGATCCGCGCATCTCCGACCTCCACGACCCTTTCCTTATGGACGAGATGGACAAGGCGACCGAGCGCCTCCGGACCGCGCGCGAGAGGAGCGAGCGGATCCTCCTCTTCGGAGACTACGACGTGGACGGGGTTACCGCGACGGCGTCGATGGGAAAAATACTGGAATGCCTTGGCCTCCGCTATGCCTTCTGCCACCCCGACAGGTTCGCGGAGGGGTACGGTTTCAACCGCCGCGGGGTACGCCTCGCAAAACAGAGCGGCTCATCGCTCATCATCACCCTCGACTGCGGCACCGAGAGCGCCGGGCCGATCGCAGAGGCGCGCGCCATTGGCATTGATTGCATCGTGATTGACCACCACCTGCAGCGTGGGGACCTCCCGCCGGCAACCGCGGTCGTGAACCCGAAGAAAGAGTGCTGCCCCTACCCGTTCGAGGGGCTCGTCAGCGCGGCGGTCGTCCTCAAGTTCGCCCGCGCGCTCGTTGAAAAGGTCCCGCTCAAGATCCCATGGAGTGAGCTCCTCCAGCTCGCCGCCCTGGGGACCGTCGCCGATGTGGCAGCGCTCAGGGAGGAGAACCGCATCATCACCCTCCTCGGCCTTGCCGCGATCAACCGCTCTCCGCTGCCGGGCATCCGCGCGCTCGCGCGCGCGGCGGGCATCGGGGCGGGGAAAATCGGCGCCGGCCATCTCGCGTTTCAGCTCGGGCCCCGCGTGAACGCCGCCGGCCGCATCGGCACGCCGCAGCTCGCGACGCAGCTCCTGCTCGAATCGGATGAGGGCACATGTCACGCGATCGCCCGCGAGCTGAATCGCCTCAACGGCGAGCGCCAGGCCATGGAAAAATCTATCGTTGAAGAGGCGGTCGCTCAGATCGAGGGACGGGAGGAAATCGGGGGGCGCACGGTGCTGGTGGTGGCAGGGCATAAGTGGCACCGGGGCGTCGTGGGCATCGTCGCGGCGCGCATCCTTGAGCGCTACTACCGCCCTGCGGTGGTCATCGCAATCGAGAACGGGATGGGGCATGGCTCAGCCCGCAGCGTTCCGGAGTTTGACCTTTTCCGCGGACTCTCGCAGTGCCAGGATCTCTTTTCCTCATTCGGCGGCCACACCCACGCGGCTGGCCTCTCGCTTCCCGAAGCGATGATCGATCCCTTCCGTGAACGAATCAACGCGGTGGCCGACGGAGTCCTCTCCGAGGAGGATCTCGTGCCGAAGCTCAGGGTGGATGGGATGGTGCGCCTCGAAGATATCACTTTCGACCTCCTGCGCTTGTTTGAAAAACTCGAGCCCTTCGGGGCGGGCAATCCCCGCCCGGTGCTCGCCTCCAAAGGGGTTCGCCTGCTCGGCCAACCAAGAATCATCGGCCGCGCCAAGAACCATATCAAACTGACCCTCGGCCCCGCGGGGGGGAGCGGTTCGACGTTCGAATGTGTCGGATGGGGAATGGCGGGGCGCCTGCCCGCAGCGGGGACGGATCTCTTCGATGTCGCCTTTGTCCCCCAGATCAACGAGTGGAACAACCTTCAGCGCATCCAGCTCGTCCTCAAGGACATCCATGAGGGACACTCTTCATAACTCACTGCTATCGTGAAAGTTGTTATATAATTTAATTCGCTCTGCTGGAGTTAATTATGCCTCGAGTAGCACGAAGTTTTCAGCTTCGAAAATCCATTACATTCCATGTGCTCAATCGTGGCGTACTGAAACAACCTATTTTCCACGATGAACATGATTATTCAGCATTTCTAAGGGTATTAAAACGCTACATCAGCAAATTTAATACCAAAGTATACCACTGGTGTCTGATGCCCAATCATTATCATATCGTTATGGAGATGGTAACGCCGGAGGTGATATCTAAATTCATTGGCGGCATTCAGCAATCGTATGCAATGAAATATCACCGACGATACAAAACAGCAGGACGTCTTTTCCAGAGCAGATTCAAAAGCCAGGCAATTGACAAAGAATTGTATTTACTTGCTTGCGGCAGGTATGTTGAACGGAATCCGCTAAGGGCAGGTTTATGCCAGAATGCATGCGAATGGCCTTGGTCAAGTGCAAGATTCTATGCCATGGCCAAGTTAGATTCTGTCACCTCGCCAAATCCCGGTTTAAAAGAAAAATCGCCAGAGCAATATATTGAGTGGCTAAGCCAAGAGTGCTATTCAGAGGAAGAAATATTGAGAAGTAGCAAGGAAGTAATTGGTTCGCATAGATTTCAAAATGAGCTACTGCGGAAGCACGGCCGCTTAATACAACATAGGCGGGGAAGAAAACGAAATAATTAGCTATTAATGCACTGCGAATAAATATGTTATAAAGAGTGTCCCCCACATGGAAAGGAACAAATTTCTCAATTATTTCATCTATGCGTCCTTCACCTGCATTTATAGCCTCACCGCATTCTTTCTTCCTATTTATCTCATGGGGCTCGGACTGAGCGGCAGCCGCATCGGGCTGCTCCTCATGGTGTTCACCGCCACCGCCCTCCTGAGCTCTTTCGCGATCGGCCTCCTCGAAGACAGATTCGGCGCGAGGGGGAACACTGCCTGCGGGCTCCTCCTGATGGCGATTTTTTACGCGGCCCTTGCTGCGGGCAGGGGGATTCTTGTACTGATCCCGGCTTTTATCCTCGGCGGCTTGGGGAGCAACATCGTCCGCATCACGATGAACGCGCTCTTCCTCAAGTCTCATGACAGCGACCGGCAGGGGCGTGAGATCGGCTGCTTCAATTTTGTCTATCAAATCTTCATGGGGTGCGGCATCATCGCGGGCAGTCTTCTGCTCGTGCGGATAGAGTTCACACCCCTGTTTGCCATGTCATCAGCCCTCGTGCTTCTCCTCATCGGATTTGCCCTTTCGCTGCGCCCATCATCCATTCACGTCTCCCCGCTCTCTCACTATGTGCGCGATCTCGCGCAGAAGCGCGTGCTCCTCTTCTCCACCGCGCTCCTCCTCTTCTATCTCCACTGGGGGGCAGAGATCGCCTGCTACTCGCCGTTCCTCAAGAAGAATCTCGGCCTCAGCACCTCGGGGGCGGGGCTCTTCATGGGGCTGCCCATCTTCTTCCTCGCCTGCTTCACATATTATTTCGGCCTCAGGCGCGACCGGGGTGAATCGAGCATCCGCCTCGCGGTTGTCGCAATCCTCCTATCCGGCACCGGCCTCATTTTCTTCGGGATCTCACGTTATACGATCGTCTCATTTCTCTTCCGCCTCGTCCACGAAACGGGAGATGCCGCGTTCGTCATCTTCACCTACGTGGGAATCGCTCAACTTTTCCCGCGGGAACGCATCGGGGGGACGAGCGGCTCCATGTACGTGGTGATGATCAGCGCACAATCGGCAGGCTCATGGCTATTCAGCTGGATGGGCGGAGAATACGGCTATGTGCTCCCCTATGTCATCGCCGGCCTCTGCAGCCTGAGCGCCATCCCCCTGATTCTCCTTGCCCGCCGCCACTATCAATTCGGGCATGATGGAAGTTCCTCAGCGCGAAATAATGGACCTTAGTCCCAGGACTTTCCCTAAAAAATCATAGGATGAATCCGGAACATTTCAATCATCAGCACAATACGAAAACTGAGAACTGGAATGTATGGAAACCAGCCATAATGTCTTCACCACGGACCCGCATGCCTCCGCCGGAGCTGCTTCGCGCATGCAGGCTCCGTGATAAAACAGTCATTCCATGTCTAACAAGCGATTTGACGCCAGTAAGAAAGAACGCCGCGCCCGCCCTGGGCAGAGCCGACGACAAGAAGGCGATCGAGCCCCTTATCGCGGCGCTGCTCGATCCCGATGATGAGGTACGGAAAGCGTCGGCACGAAGCCTCCATGGGCTGACAGGACAGCGTGATCTGTACGACGCGCAGAATGCCTCAAAAGATGAGGCGCACCGGGCATGGCAGGAGTGGTGGACGAAGAACCAGGATACATTTACCGTCACCAAAATGGGTCGAGGCATGGCGCTCTCGACGAGAAGGAGCTGCAAACCGCAATGGACGAAATGATGAAGGGCCGCGAAAGAATAAAAAAAGGCGAACCTCTCATCGCGGACGTGCCGATGAAAAAGCTGGACGGAACCGAGGCGAAGCTCGCCGACCTGCTGGGCGGGACGACGCTCATCTACTACTTCCACTACAAAATCGACACATCAGGCAAGATTGCTGAATTTTACCGGGGGCTTCCCGAGGATACGCGAAATAGGCTCACCAAGAGCCTCAGCCAGTTGACATCGGCGAAAACACCGTAGTAACTTGACGATTGTGTTCGGGGAGAGAGGCCTTTCACTGTGGGCGCCTGCACCATCAAGGCATAGTAGAACAAACCTCACCGCTCATCCGCCCGGCGTCCCCTGCCTCCCCTATCCTGCTGCGAGGAACCACAGCCCCTTGAAGGATTGGAGCCAGAGCCGCGCGAATTCCTCTGACTGTGTGACGTACCACCAGAACCAGAAACCCACCCTGCGGTGCGCGCGCGAATCGTAGACAAATTTTCCCGCCGCCATCTCCCTCCCGGCAGGATAGTGCTCATAGCTGACGGGCTCATCGCTCGGCAGAGGCAGTGCGGCGCGCGGCCCCGCCCACAGCACATAGCTCAGGTTCTTGAGACAGTAGACGTTGAACGGTCTCCCCGACTCGTACACCGCATCGGAGGGAATCTGATCGTAGCGCGTGAGGTATGCCCCATCGCGGAGAAAGTAGTTTCCATTCGGCGCCCGCGAGCGGGGCCTGCTCCAGAGGAAATTCTTAACCAGGTAGGTCCACGCATTGTAGGGGGCCAGGCCCCTGATAAAAAAGGAGCGGCGCTCGAGGCCGGCGTGCCTCAGCGACCCGATGATGGTGGTGACGCAGTTGATTTCCATGCGGTAAAATGAATCGTTGCGGTGCTGCTGCCAGTACTCAATGATCTTCGCCTCTTCCTCCTTCGTCGTGGGATATACCATCCCCCAGATATTCCTGATATAGAGTGTCCCGTAATCCTGGCCGAGGCCGGACATGTTGAGTCCTTTGTTATAGAGATGAGCGTATTTCTGATTGAAACGGGCGAGATCTCTCTCAATATCTTCCCTCCCGACAGCCCGTGGGAGATTTTTTGGATCAAGCCCCCCGTACAAAAACTCGTCGCGGGTCGTGGCGATAAAAAACTGGTGTGTGAGCTGCCGGTCAACTGTGAGCACTAATCCTCCGGGCTCCCTTTCCCTGCATTGTCGGATTATCCGCTCGTCATCACGAGTTGCACTCTCAATATAGAGCGCCATATGCCCGAACGGCGTGCCGCGAAACCAGATATCCCCCTCGATGGGCGGTGGTTTCAGACCGACCGTCTGCCCCATGAGGAAGATCTCTATCCGGGCGTGCGCGATCGCGGGAATCACGATGGCACACAATATGGACAGTGAGATAATCGTGTTGCGGTAAGTAGTGTATAGTTTCATGAAATGATCGCGGCGAGCATTGTATCAGATTTTTCTGGTACTAAGGATGCAAATTGATTAGATAAAACTTAATAATCAAGGGCATTGCCGGATGGATTAAGAATGAGAAAAACGGTTACTCGCCCCATCGCGCATCTCGACGGTGCCGATATAAGTGTGAGCTTTCCAAGATGCCGTAGTGCGCTACAGGGCTTATAAATACCCACGCCTTTACAGGCGTGGTACTTGTTGGAACGAGCTTCGCTCGTTCTGTCGTCATTCCTGCGAACACAGGAATCCAGCCTTTCTGATAGGGGTAGGGAGAATCAGTTGCCCGATCCCCCCTCCCTCCGAACCGTGCAGGCAGTTCTCTCCCGACATGTCGGGACTCTCCAGTCGGCAGTCCGCTTCTTTTATGCGGTGAATGGAATTTATCCACTGTCCGCAAAGGGGGGAGGGAATACACCTCAACATTATCTGATTATACTGATCGGCTTCCAATCAAAATCCACCGCGCCCTTAAGCTGAAGCGGCATACCTGCCGGCATGAGAATCAGTGCGACGGTATAGTCACCCGTTCTTGGCACTTTGCAGACTCTGTGGACGTATAGCACTCGGCAAGAGTGATTGGGATTGGCGTACCCTCTGACATAGGGGGATGCCCCTTTCAGTACAACTCCGTCATACCTCACTGAGTAGAAATCCCCAATCGGTGTGCGCACGAGCAGATAGACGTCAGCGGGTGGCGCGGTGACAGGAGGAATGCATGCGGATATGGTGACATATTCTCCGGACGATGCCTTTTCGTCGCTCAGCTCGACCTGAAGTGTCTCGCAGAAACAGGGGGTAGGAGTAGGTGTAGTTACTATCAGTGGTGTCACTGTTCCATCAGGGCGTGTCGGCGTCGGGGTTGGTGTTACTGTAGGCGTCTCAGTCAGCGTCGGGGTTTTGGTCGGGGTCGGGGTTATCGTAGGAGTCTTGGTCGGTGTCTCCGTCGGCGTCTGAGTAGGTGTCTCAGTTGGAGTCTGGGTCGGTGTTTCTGTCGGTGTCTGAGTCGGCGTCTCGGTCGGTGTCTGAGTCGGCGTTTCAGTCGGAGTCTCTGTCGGGGTCTCAGTCGGCGTGGGCGTAATGGTTGGTGTCTCTGTCGGTGTCTGAGTGGGCGTTTCAGTCGGAGTCTCTGTCGGTGTCTCAGTCGGCGTGGGCGTAATGGTTGGTGTCTCTGTCGGTGTCTGAGTAGGCGTTTCGGTCGGAGTCTGAGTCGGCGTCTCTGTGGGTGTCGGCGTTATCGTCGGCGTCTCTGTCGGTGTCTGAGTAGGCGTTTCGGTCGGAGTCTGAGTCGGCGTCTCAGTCGGCGTGGGCGTTATCGTCGGTGTCTTAGTTGGGGTCGGTGTGATCGTAGGAGTCTTGGTCGGCGTCGGCGTGATCGTAGGTGTTCTTGTGGGAGTGGGCGTTATCGTTGGCGTATTCGTCGGTGTTGGAGTTATCGTCGGAGTCTTTGTAGGCGTGGGCGTGATCGTCGGAGTCTTGGTCGGCGTCGGCGTTATCGTGGGTGTATCAGTTGGCGTCGGGGTTACTGTTGGGGTATCTGTCGGCGTGGGTGTAATAGTCGGTGTATCTGTCGGTGTAGGAGTAATGGTCGGCGTTTTAGTCGGCGTCGGCGTTATCGTCGGGGTCTTGGTCGGAGTGTTAGTCGGCGTCGGCGTGATTGTCGGGGTGTTGGTCGGCGTCGGCGTTATCGTCGGGGTCTTGGTCGGCGTGTTAGTCGGTGTCGGCGTTATCGTCGGGGTCTTGGTTGGGGTCGGTGTGATCGTCGGCGTAGGGGTCCGCGTCGGAGTCCGCGTAGGCGTGGGTGTCTTCGTCGGACAATGCACCACTGGTGGATTGACGTATGTCACAGGGAATTCGGCCTGGCTGGAAGCTCCAAGATAATTTGTATACGTGACCTCTGATCCCGGGTTGACATCGACCGGCTGATTAAGACAAGTATCCGGATCGCCGGTGATAGTAAATGTAATAGTGCTCACGCTGTTGATACTCAACAGGCCAAGTTGCCAGGTCAGCGTTTGCCCGTTGATGCTCGGCACCGGAGTGGCTGAATTTGCCACATATTGAACGCACGCCGGTAATATATCCGTCACCACCACGTTCTGACCGGCGATATTCATGATGCTGAACGCGATCGCCTGGTAGATCGCTGCGAGATCGGCGGGAGTGGGAGCCGGGTAATAGTCCCCGATCCCTGATGCCATTGTCTGCATCGTGCTTACCGCAAGAGTGACGCACTCCGGGTGGCCTTGCCCTGAAAGATTATTAAGGAAAATTGTGAATATAATTGCTCCTGCGGCCTTCGCTGTCGCTGCCTGGGCGATGGCGTCGTCCGTGCAGGCCGTGGCGACCGTGGGCCATGTGGTACAGCCGGATCCAGAGTGCTTTTCGTTCGCCACGCCGTCCGAAAGCACTATCATCACCGGAAGGGCGTCGGCGCGATGACGACTTGAGGTCAGCTCAGCCTGCGCATCGAACACACCGTCTCCGATGTTTGTGGTTCCCCCTGAGGAGAGGCCGTCTATATAAGTCTTAATCGTATTGAAAGTTGTGCTTAACGTGCGAAGCGTACCTGCATCGGTACTGTAGGGGACCATCCCCACCTGATCATACGTATTATTCAGCTGGTCGATGAAAAGCTTCGCTGCAGTTTTGCAGTTCGCGAGAGGAGTTCCTTCCATGCTCCCCGATGTGTCGATCACCATCATCACATCAAGTTTCTTGCGCTCGGTCAGGGGATCTCCCGCCCCGTTCACGGTGAGTGTTATCACCGCAGTTTCGCAGAGATCGCCCGGTGCCGCCTGTTTTGATGTAGTCAGGTGTGGCGGCACTGGGGTTGGGGTAGGGGTTCCACTAAGGGCCACGAGTTCCAGCGCTGCATAATCCTGATAATTCACCCCGACTTGCTTCTCAATGGTCGGGTTTGCGCTGTCCACAACCGAGTAATCACCTGCGGGCAAATCGGTGAACACAACCCGGCCGTTTGGACCTGTTGTTCCTTCGTCCACAAGTATTTTATCGCCCCCTGTCTTGTCGTATAGTTCATATCTTCTGCCGGGAATCGCTGGTTCCCCCTCATCCCTGATGCCATTACCGTTTAGATCCTCGAAGCCGACCCCTTCGATGAGAGAGTAGGGAGCACTGCCAAAATCAACAGACCAGTTTGTCCACGGGTAGCTGTCCGTTCGCTCACAGCTCTGGCTGCGTGGGGTACTGCTCTCCCAGTTTCCCCAGTCATTATTGTCGGTTGCGGTTAGTGTGTAGAGCCCATTGGCTGAGACAACGTCAGGGAAGGAGGCATTGCCATCTCCATCAGTCACCGCGGTGTACTGACTTCCGTCCGGAAGTGTCAGTGCAAACTCCCAGCCAGACAGGTTGGGTTCATCGCTATCCTGAATACCGTTGAAGTTTATGTCTTCAAACTGGTGGGCGATGAGAGCGTTGATTGCGGACTCCTCATCAAATTCCCCGGCAGCCGCTGGCGGCACCAGACCAATGGTTCCTAAGAGTGGGGTTCTAACTGGCAGCACAAATGCCGCGATGAGGATGATCGCAAATAGTATGGCGGCGATATACCCCACACGGATCCGCGGTATTGTAGAGCACCTTTGAAACCACATTGTATTTTTCACAATCCCTCCCTTATTGAAGTACATATGTTCCTCCCTTAATTCCTACTTGTTATGCTCGCGTAAGATTGCTTCCACCTTCTTCCTGACTTCCTCCAGAACCGGGGGCAACTCTTCCAGGAGCGATTCCTTGGGAACGTATGGGAACCCAAGTCTCGCAGCCTCGCTCATGTTTGATGAATTGTCGTACAAAGTGATAAACACGACCTGCGTCTGCGGGAAGCGCTCCTTCAGTATCCGGGCGAAATCAAAACCGTTCATCCCCTTCAGGTGAATATCCACGATCGCCAGGTGAGGAGGCTGCTTCTCCACGACCTTCAGAGCCTCCTCCGCTGAATCCGCTTCGCTGGTCACCTGAATGAAATCATAGTGCGATATCATATTCCGGAGAGACTTGCGGAATGTCGGATGATCATCCAGCACAAGTGTGCGCAGTCTATGCATAGCGGGGGGAATTATAAACCTATCCTGATAAATGTAAATACTGCCCGGAGGGGTAATTTTGACGGAATGAGGGGGGTATTTTTCAAAACAATATGCCGTACATGAGGGCAGGAATCTACAGCAGTTTCAGCGAGGGGCTGTTCCATTCTGTTACTGCCTGCGGCGCTTTGCCTTACACAAGAGGTACGTGTGGCATTACGACAGGAACAGATCGGTCATTCCCCGTAATGCAAAGCATCCTTACTCAGGTACAGGGCCAAGATGATGCCTGAAAGCAAATTCCACCAGGTCGGAGTGCTTGTGCAGTTTGAGCTTCGTCATTATATTTTTCCGGTGGGTTTTCACCGTGAGCGCGCTGATGTGGAGCCTCTTTGCAATTTCAGCCCTTCTTGCTCCTCTGACGATCAAGCTCACGATCTGCCTCTCCCGCCCCGAGAGACTATTTATCTCACTTTTAATCTTCCCAGATCGAGGGGTGGCAAGCTCGTCCGCCACGATATCTGAAAGCGCCGGACTGAGATACCGCCTCCCGGTCATGATCTTTTCAATGGCAATGATAAGCTCTTCGACTGCTCCGTCCTTGAGAAGATAACCCGATGCCCCCAGGCGGATGGCTGAAGTGACAAAACGCTTATCCTTGTGAATGGAGAGGACGAGGATTCTAACTTGAGGGAGGAACTTCAAGATCTGGGATATGGCTTCCAGGCCGTTCAGACCCGGCATACTGATGTCCATTATGATAAGGTCAGGCTTGTGTTGCCGTGCGTGCTCGATCGCTTGAATCCCATCCCCCACCTCGGTGACGACGGCATGGGGGGTGTATTTCTTAATAATTGCCGCGAGCCCCGCCCTGACTACCGCGTGGTCGTCAGCCAATAATATTGTTTTCACACATTAATCCCGAGTGTTGCTGTTTCAAGAGGGAACCTCTGCCTCCAGAACAGTCCCCTGGCCAGGATGGGAACTTATTCTCAGGGTTCCACCCACCGAGACAATCCTTTCTTTCATCCCCAGGAGTCCTAACCGCTGGGGTTTTTTTACCTGAGACATATCAAACCCTCTTCCTTTGTCCCGAATCTTCAAACACACCTTATCGCCCTTCTGGTTGAAACTCACCTCCGCGTGGGTGACGTTTGCGTGCCTGATGATATTGGTCAAAGCTTCCTGCGTGACACGGTACAGGGCAATTTCTTTTTGATGCGTCAGCTTGCATTTCAGGTCTTCCCATGTGAATTTGATCGCTATTCCGCTCCGGCTGGCGATGAAGTTTATCTCGTGCTCAATACAGGGTATCAATCCAAAACTATCCAGCGTCGCCGGCCGCAGCCTATTCGATATTCTGCGGACATCGTCCATGGCCGCATCAAGAAGCTGGACCACCTCTCCCAATTCACGATGCACCGCCCCGTCAAACTCGGGGTGGTCTTTTTTGATCATCCCCAGGCTCAACTTGATAGCGGTCAATACTTGCCCGATCCCGTCGTGGAGTCCTCGCGCAACCCTTTTTCTCTCTTCTTCTTGAAATTCGAGCAACCTATTGGAGAGCCTCTCGAGTTGTTCGGCCTCCTCCACGCGCTTGCGATGGGTGATATCCCTGCCATAAATGCGTATCCGCGGCGGATCGGTGATATAGTGTATTGTCTGTTCATAGCAGGTATCGTCAATCTTTATCTCTCGAACAAAGAAGTGTCTTTCCGCGCGCGTGACGTTAGGGATGACCACCGAACAAAAATCCACGAGCCACGGATGCTTCACCCCCGCCGCACGAAGTTCAGGAAAAAACCGCCGGGCCGCGGGATTCGCATAAAGGATGCGCCCGTCCAGATCTGCTTCACATACGGGATTCGGATTCTGTTCCGGAAAAGATGCCAACCTGGCGATTTCCTCCTCCGCCTTCTTGCGCTCCGTGATGTCGCGGATAATCCCTATAGAGCCGAGCAGTTTCTTGTTCTCATCTTTAACATTCCTGAGCCACTCTCCGCATGAATGTATTTCCGCAGGATGATAGTCCGCCAACGTTCTGCCCTTGCCCCTCACCAGTATCCTGGCTTCTAGGTTTCTCGTGCACCTTTTTCCTGTCCTCCGCTCGTCAAACAGCTTTGGTGAGCCTGCATCACCGGTCATCCTCCCTTTGTATTTCGGTAATACCTTCAGCCGGCTTAACACCTTAACATCATCAGGGTGCAGCACATATCCGAAGCATTTCCCGATAAGCCTATTCGGCTCATATCCCAATTGCCGTATAGCTTCATTGACAAAAACAAATCTTCCATGCGAATCAAGCATGTAGATTATGTCGGGGATTGTCTGAATGAGTCTCCTGAATAGCTCCTCGTCTAACCTCAGTTCTCTCTCAGAGGCTTCCAGCTTAACTAATCGCCGGCGGAGAGCTCTCACCTCACGCATCAGTTGCGTCTTTGCTTTGCCGCTATCTTTCATCCTCTTTCTCCGGGCGCTCTCATTATTGCCAATGGTCAGTATGCTCTCCTTCACGCCCATAGTTTGTCTCTTTGTCAACTGCACGTAAATATACTATAAGGCCTGTACACTTGACAGCCCTTTTCACAAATAGTCCGGTATCTTGGCCCGGGTAATGCCTCAGTGAAGCACTGATACGCACGCTGCTGTCATTGCGGGCGGTGCGAAGCAATCTCAACTCGTTGTAATACAATAGATTGCTTTCCCGGCTCACCGGGACTCCTCGCAATGACATGATTATGAAAGTAGCCTTATGCATAACATCCCTGACCATATGCACCGCTCTTCATTGTTGCAGCATGCTGTTCAGACCAAGGATTGGCGCCGCGCCGACATAATACAGGATAGACTTTCCCATCTGAACAATATTGATGAGCCTGTTCTCTCTCGCGATGTATTCCTCCCCCGCTGCCTCCCCACTCCTGACCGACAACGTGGTGTTGAACGTGTAGCGACCATTATATTTCGAATAGGCGAGTTTCTCCTTGCCATCGGGAGAGACAAACTTCTGCCGATGGATCTCACGCCATGGGACACCGGGGAGACTCTTCCCATCCCAGGCCACTGCCTCGGCTACCCTGTCACCGGGGAAAGAGGGATCAATCCTGACCTTCCACATTTTTGCGTACCAGTCAGGAGGCGGAGATCCCTGCCTCTTCCATGATCGTGGTCGTTCGCCGGGGCAGTACACGAATCCGGCATAGGCCGTGAGAGGACCCTCTCTTTCCCATATAACACAGGGGAATCCGTAGGAGAGGTAGCCATGATCGAAACCGGGGGGCATCGAGAATCCCCGTTTTTCTCCACTCTTGTAGTTGAGCAGATAGAAATCAGGCACTCTATCTTTATTTTTAAAACGCTTCCCCCACGGAGGGGAATAGAGGATGAGCGGGCCGAACGGCGAGACGGAGAACGCGTCGGCCCTCGCGAGGCGCCGGTGCGTCCTGCGTTCCCTGTCGTAGAGGTAGAGGTCATGCCCCTCTCGAAACCCGAGCAGAAACGGATAGTAGCGCAGCCGATCCTCCTGGTAGACCACCCCCATACCATCGCTGGTGAATGCAAAATCATCTACATTCACCTTGTAACGCGGCCCGGGTATGAGGGTCCCACACCCAACGAGGGCAAAAAAACTCACAACGAAAAAAGGAAAATATCTCTTCATTTTATTTTCCACCACGGACCTGCCCGCCGGCAGGCAGGGACACGGAGAGCACGGAGACATTGTGATGAAGAAATAAATACAGCCTAAAAATGGCTCTCCTCCACTTTGTGCGGATAATACCAAACAATCCCTTCTATTTATGGCTCATGACGGAATTTTGTGAAAGAAATATACGGAAACAGTCTGCATAACATCTGCCAGACACGCTGCATCTTGTTGGCTGGCTTGGGCTTGAGCCTTCGAGGGCTCCGCTCAAGCCAGCCAAAGTAGGTGAAAAACCCCCCCGCTTATCATTCCTAATTTTTTCCTCCGTGATCTCCGTGCCTCCGTGGTAAGAAATATTATTTTTCTTCTATCTCTTTCCAGAACGACACGCCGTCCAGGTTCAGCCCGCTGATGCGGTCGCCGCAGCCGAGGTAGTCCAGAATCGTCGGCATGATGTCCACAATGCGGACCGTCCCGATTCTCCCCTTCCTGATGCGCGGCCCGGCGATGACGAGGGGCACCTGCATCTCCCCCTTGAGAAATCCTCCGTGGCTGCTCATGTTGACCTCTTCGAAATCCCATTCGTCCGCGGCAACGACGAACAGATCGCCTGCGCACGGGCTCTCAAAAAGCGAGGGGAGCTGTGCGACCACATCCGCCTGCGAGAGGTCGCAAGTCGCGTTCAGCCATCCGCGCGACGGGTGATAATCCCCGTCCATGAGTTTCGCCGCTCGCGGATCACTCCGATATCCCAGCGGATCCTCACCGCTTACGACTCCATACGCGAATAGTGATCCGCCGCCGGGGCCCTGTGTCCTGATGAGGCTCGCGCCTGCAGCAGAAAAAATGGCAACCTCCCCTTCCCGCGGCTGCCCTATCACGAACCTGATGCCCTTTGCGCGCCTTAATTTTTCCACCAGGTCAACCGCGCCCGAAGGAGTCTGGTAATTTCTCAGCTCCTCCCACGTTGGTTTTTCTTCCCAGGATGGCATGCGCTCGGGCGGGATCCACCGCCCCTCAGGATTGTGCCTGACATACAGGGATGAGTTCCGGCCGTTATTCGCCACGATGACGGAGAATTGCTTATAGTAGCGCTCCCGCTCCGCCCGCGACTTCGATCGATCCACTCGGGAGGCGTGATCGAGCGCGGAGAGGCCGAGCTCGCGAGCGAAGTATTCTTCCAGCAGAAGATAATTCTCTTTCTTAAGAAGCATGTGCCCGTGGTCAGCGACGATAATTCGGCATACGCTGTCCAGAATGCCGTTTCGATCAAGCGCTTCCATCAGCTCACCAATGGCTTTGTCTATCTTCTTCAAATGCGCCCTCGCCTCTCTGGAGAACGAGCCATGGCAGTGAGAGACATGATCGAGACCAGGCAGGTGAATAAACGTCAGGCGCGGGAAAACCCCCTCCCTGTTCGCGCACTCCACGACATCGCCGAACTGCTCCAAAAAACTCTCGTCAACCTTCCCCCAGTCCCCGAAGAGGTAGTTGCGCATGGCGACCAGGTTATAGTACATGGAGATATTATACGTGCTCCCCCTGCTCGATCGGTTGCACACGCTGACGGTCATTTCGTCCCCGAGAATTTCAAAGATCGTCTTTCGCCGCATGTACTCATTCGGGGTGTAAAAATCGCTGACGGAAAAGACCTCGTTCCGCCGCAGGCCCGCCTGGTCGAACCAGCGGTTTCCTATGACATCGACATGCCCAGGGTAGGCGCCGCAGATAATCGCGGCAACCGATGCGGTGGTGATCGATGGGACAGTGCTGAGGGCGCATGCCGCGGAGCTGCCGCGGTCGACAAAATATTTCTTGATCGCGGGCAGGTCACCGGCGCGGACCATCTCGTCGAACAGGTCGGCCCTGCACCCGTCAATGAGCACAAGGACAACGTGCCCTCCATCCACGAGGCAGTTGACCCGGAAATCAAACGGGTAGTCGCTCGACCGCACGCGGCCGGACCCCATGCCGCAGCCGGTTATCACCATTGCAAGACCGGCGAGCCAGAGGATGTCAGCCAACTGTTTAAATCTCAAATTCCTCATGCCCGACTTGTTCAAATCGGCAAAATAGTTGAAGTCGTTTAAGTCGCTAGGTGTTCTTAAACGTACCGCGATTTGAACGATTCCAACGACTTGAACGACCTTCCCTTTTATTGTTTCATCATCTGTTTGAGCAGCTCTTTTGACGCTCCTTTAAGCATCTCGCGGCCAACATCATCCGCTGCAGGACTTTCGCCTTTCTTCTTCGGTTTGGGTTCGAGGGTCCGCTCAATTTTCTTCTCGATCTCCTTCCGGAGGCGCAATGCGCCGATCTCGGCGGCAAAGCTCAGGATGCCCGTGCGGGCCGCTTCCAGATCCACCCGTGGGTGGTTCAATGTCCCTCCGATCGGTATCGGGAATGGCACGGTTATCCATCCAACATCATCCGGGAAATAAGGCTCGAGTTGCTGGTAGCATTCAGTGCCCCGTGCGAACGACGCCCGGCCGCTGAGATTGAGTGTCCCGGAAAGTCCCATTTCCCCCTTGAGCAGAAGCCGCATGGGGTTGGGCTTTTCAGCGATCTCCAGCAGCATATTCCCCGTGCCCCAGCGTTCCCCCTCGAAGATGAAATCACCCTCGCACCGGGAGAAGCGCGTTTCCGACGGAGCCTTTTTCAAAAGCTCTCCCAGCGCGAGGAACTCCTTGCATTTAGCTTCCTGGCCGAGGACGAGAAAAAGTGGCGCAATCTCTTTGAGGAGACCGACGGTGCGCAGCCTGCCCTCGTGGACAGAGAAACGGCCCTTCGCGCGGAGAGCCTTCTGTATCGAAGACCATCTCTTCCCCTCCCCCGAGGCGGCGCACTCCAGCGAAAGCCATCCCGAGAGCGCATCTGAATAGCCGTAGAGGTCGGAGAGCAGCGCCGCGAGATCTACCCGGGCAGCCGTGCCCTCGAGGGCGTAGCGCGGCTCAGGCCCGCTCATGGCGGCGGCCAGCTTGCACCCGCTCTCCCCCCCGTAGAGAGGCAGCGAAAACTCTTCCACACTCAAGACGCCTTTCGACAACACGATCTTCCCACGCCCATCGCGTGCCTTCAGCTTCCCCATCCGCAATTCGCCAATCGCCACTCTCCCCCTCCCCTCCAGTCCCATGATGAGGGGCGGGAGAAAAGGTCCTTCCTCGCGGGATTCCGCGGGCGCCGCTTCCGCCCCGGCGATAAAAAGGGCGCCACGGGGCAGCGATGCCTCTCCCTGCGCCCGGGAGGCAGCGGCAAAGTCAGCGGTGTCCATGATGGGGAAATTGAATTCACAGTCGAACGCGGGCCACCTCTTCAGATCGAAGCTCAGATACCCCTCGCCGCAGCTCGAACCCACGCGCACCGTGCTCAATCCGAGCCGCACGTTCCCCGCGGCGCACGTGCATGCGGCATCATACATGACCGGCTGCCTGAGACCGGCGAAGCGAAACTCACCGCCCGCTACCTTTGCGCTCCCCGAGATGATCGTGGAAGTGAGCGGCTGCGCGAGCGATCGCTCCAGGGAGATGTCCGCAGCTCCTCTCCCGGCAGCCGCCACCCCTGGTTTGAGCATACCGCCCAGGCTCTTCAAATCACATCCATCCGCCTTGAAACGGGCTTTGAGCGCGCGCCCCCCCGCCGTTTCAAGAGAACCCTCCGATGTCAGCTTCAGACCGCCAAGCCGCACGACCGCATCCGCCCATCGGATGCTCGTGCCCTCACGGCGGAGAGGGATTTTCAATTCTGCCATGCCGCCCGCGGGCTTCCTGATATGCGTGCCATACGCCAGACTGCTCCCACGCAGGTCAAGGTCGAGTTTCATACTCATATCTTCTTTTGTCCCCTCTATCGCAGCGCTGAACGCCGAGCTGCCGTCGAGCGAGAGGTTGGGTATGCTCAGCGTTCCGATGCTCTCCCATGGCAGATTCCGAGCGGAAATTTCCAGCCGCGCCTCCGGATTCCTCCCGAGCCCGAGGAGCGATCCGCTCGCCCTGAGGCGCCCGCCGAAAAATCCGGCGCTGATTTTCCTGATGTCCCATACCTTTTCCGCGCACGAGCCGTCTCCCTGAACTTCGAGATTCATCGTCAGTCCCGATTCGGGTGTCTTGTAGCGCCCGCTATATTCAAGGCGAACACCCTCGGCGGCGAGCGTTGACTGGAACTGCACCTTTTCCCCAAGCCACCCCGTGACCGCCACGGGGCCGGATACCGAACCGCCCTTCAGATTCATGCACCTGAGCTCTTTCACTACACGCGCCAGATCGGCGAGCGGGATCCCCTCAATCCTCCCCCTCCCGTCGATGTAGGGGAGCGCCCCCTGTGCCATGTCGGCCGCTCTCAGATCCACGTCTTTCATAACCACGGGCCGGCTCCACGCGGGATCAGAGATAGTGACTGCACCGTTGCTGATGCGAAGGCGAGAGAGAAAGAAACGTCCCGTTGCCCTTTTCTTTGCGGCGCCGGCTCTTCCAGCAGGGGTCTCCCCAGCGGCTGGCTTTTCTTTTTGCAGCAGTCCTTCCACATTCCACGTGCCGTCTTTGCCGCGCACGAGGCTGAGCCTGGGCCGCGCCATCGAGATCGAGCTCAGGCTCAAAGACCTCCACAAGAGCGGGAGAATCCGCACCTTGATCAGGATGGTCTCTGCTTGGAGGCATGGGGTATGGCCATCCTTCTCGAAGAGGACTAAATCGCGGACGCAGATGCCGGCGCCGTACAGGAGCGATGGAGACAGCGATGAGAATGTCACCTTCCGGTTCAGCCCGCGCTCAAGCTCCATCCTCGCCTGCCGCAAAAACCATTCAGACCGGACAATAAGGTGCAGTGCGATCACCGCGACGATACAGAGGGCGAAGAGCCAGACGACAATCCTCAGTAAAACCCGTTTTGGTGGTAGTCTCACCTTGAACCCCCGCATGAAAAAGGTATAATAGAGGACGCACATCATAGCACAAAAGAAGCGCTGATGAGAAGGGCGTGGATGCGAGAGGTCGTGTTATCTCATGAGTGGTGTCACCCGCCCGCAGATGCACGGCGCTCAATCGAACGAATGCGCAATCAGAGGGTCGATCACGCCGCGGTGGCGGAACAGGCAGACGCGCACGACTCAAAATCGTGTGACCGTGAGGTCATGAGAGTTCGATTCTCTCCCGCGGCACCATAACTACGGTCGAAAGTGTAAAGGTGAAAGTTCAAAGAACAACGGTTTCCATAAAGCAAATCTTAAGAAACTGCCTTTATGCACTGCCCCTGCTGTTGTGCGCGGCGGGGATAATGCTAAACGGCGTGCTGCTGATAATCGCGTGTGCGATAATCCTATAGGCCTATTCTCGATGACCCCGGCGGCGTTCGATATCATCCTGTAGGGGCGGGCAGATCACACCAGCAGTCTTTAACAACCTCACCATACCTATTTAGATTCACCCCCTTCCCTTCAACTGCTCCCCGCACACACTCGCGGTCATGCGTGCAAATAGTGATACAATAGGCTCCTGCCTTTGAATAGTTGTAATTCCGCAATCGGATGCTTCTGCGGTTGTAGCGGATTGCCACGCCTTTCATATGGAGAATGTATTTATCACGTAGGGGCAGGTTTTAAACCTGCCCCTACAACGCCTATTGATCAAATACCCCCTACCTTCAATTCATCAGGTGAGGGGCACGGGACACGAACTATCTTCCTCTCCCCTCTCTGCTCGTACTCCACGACGACCATGTCCTCCGGCTTCGCGTCGCTGTAGCGGGCGCATAGCCGGGACGCCTCCATGAGTTCGGTGTCGCTCCCTCCGCCCGGGATAATGACCGTTGGCCCGGGTATGCCGCGTGGATCCAGGAGTGCGTCTCCCTTTCCTGCCAGCTCTTCCAACTTTTTATTTTCCATTTCATTTCTGCCGACGATGACCTTGCGCCCGCTGGGGAGGCGGAAATGACGGCCGACCTTCAGGAAATGGATATTCCTTATCTCGCCAAGCCCCTCGTGATCGCGCAGGTCGCGAAGCCGCCTTGAAAAAGCGGGGTCGGTCAGAAGGCATCCCCCCGCGGGCGAGGGATATTCCGTGATCCCGTACGTCTTGGCCAGAGCCATCTGCGGCTTGCGAGAACGGCCGCATAAATCAAGCAGCTTATCCCGCATTACCTTCCCCTCCCGCTCGGGCACTGTTTCCTCGAGCAGTTTCGCGCTCAACGGCCTGAGCAGATAGCCCTCGCAACCGGATCCTTTCTCGACCACTTTGAGGGCGCGCTTGTTTTGCGACATCGGCCTCTCGTTGAGCACCTCACCGGTGAATAAGAAGTCGAATCCCTCCCCTCTCATTACCGCGCCGGCGGTCTGTACCATGAGCGTGTGGCAATCTATGCACGGATTCATGTTCGATCCAAATCCGTGTTTCGGCTTCTTCAGCATCGCAAGGTGGGGGACGGTAATATCGTGTACCGCCAGCGGAATATGGAGCGCTTCTGCGGCTCGCTTCGCCCTCTCCGAACCAAAAAACGGGGACTCGAAGACAATGCCGCTCACATAAATCCCCTGCTCCTTGAGCACGCACGCAGCCAGAATACTATCCAACCCGCCTGACAACAAACCAAGAGCTTTTACCATAATGGAACCTTGAATTCAGTGTCCCTGCCCGCCGGCAGGCAGGTTCAGTTGTAAAATTTGGTTGCGGCCAACGGCCGCGCGGTGAAGATAATTGGTTAAAGGGTTTGGACGAATTTCTGCCCGAGCGCGGCGCAGTTATTCATGTTCCGGTCATACGGATAGATCTGGCTCGTATTCACCACATAGAGCCGGTTCAGGGGCGACGCGAAGGGGGGCATTTTCGCGCGGTAGCCGAGGGTATAGACCACCGTGGCGTGGCTCGCGCGGAAGAGGTGCATCTCCTTGACCCACTCCCTGCGGAATCCCGGATTGACGAGTCTCAGGGACGCCTGATGCGCGGCGAAATATTCTTCAGCGCCCATACGATAGTACGGGTCATCCTCGCTCACGTAATTGAACACGTACACTATCCTCCTGCCCCCATACTGTTCGGGGGCAATGAAGTTTGTGTGCTCGATAAGTCCGCCGAATGTCACCGCCGGATCACTGATGTTGAGCCAATAGATCGGGCTTATGGACTCCCCGCACTCCATCACGAGGCACACCACTGCCTGATAGCGGATCCCCTCGAGTCGAGCGCGGTAATCATCCGGCAGTGGCGGGACAATCTTGAGGAGCGCCGGAATCGAAACGGTGGACACGACGAGGCCTGAAAATTGCTCGTGACCGCTCACGATAACTCCCTTTGCCGTATTCCGTTCCTGTATGATGTATTCAACCGGAGCCCCCTCCACCACCTCGCCCCCGAGCGACGCAATCTCCTCCCGCATCTTCTCGAGCATGAGCTCAAATCCGCCCTCCAGATAGCCGAGCTCCTCTCTCATGCCGCCCTTGCTCCTGGAACGCGCGCGGGGATGGATCCGCCCCCAGATCCACGATGCGGGGATGCGGTCGTGCGCGCCGCCGAACTTGAGGCGAAGGAGGGGCTCCCATACTGTCTCGTAGGCCGCGCGGCTCACGTGTTCAGAGAACCAGTCCTTGCAGGTGACGGAATCCAATTCCTCCCAATCTTTCATGCGTTGGAAATGGAGCACGGAGAGGCCGAGCTTTACCCTGTCCGTGAAACAGAGCGGAGAGAACCTGAGGAGTTCAAGGGGAGTGCCAAAGCGATGTATCGCGCCCTTGTGAAAAAAACCGATAGAAGAAGGCCGCCAGATAAGCCTGCTGCTGAGTCCCAGCTCGTCAATCCAGCCAAGAATCGCCGTGTCGGTCTTGAAGATGTGGTGGTAGAATCGCTCCAGCCAGGCGTCGCCGACGCGGAATGAACCCGCGAGACCCCCTATCCGGGCTTCCTTCTCAAAAATCGTTACACGGTAGCCTTTCTTGGCAAGCTCGTAGCCGACGCTCAGACCGGTAATACCCCCCCCAATAATAGCCGCTTTCATGTCCCCTTGACCTCTTCAATCTCCCTCAGGCTCCAGCCGCTCGCGTTCATGAAAAAGAGGCCGAGGGCGGTCACGGAAATGTACTGGAGCGCATGTACGACGATAATGTAGCCGATTGCCGCGTTCTTCCCCACGCCGAAGGGCGCGAGGGCGACGACGGCAGGCAGATCAAATGTGCCGACGTACCCGGGCATCGCCGGAACCATGATGGCGATGTTGACGATCACGAGTGTGAAAAACGCGGCGTATGCGGGAGCATGGAAGTGGAAGCCCCTCATGATGCACCAGAACACGCACCCCTCGATACACCATATGAGCACCGAGTAGAAAATCACCACCGCCTGCCGCTTCCCCGATGAGAGAAAATGGAGCCCCGGCAGAAACGAGTCCACTAATCTGTCTGCGCGGCTGTGCAGCGTGCGAGGGAGAATCCTGGTCATGCGCTTGATCATCGCACCTGCCGACTCCTGCCTGAATGCGGCGTACAGCAGCATCCCGAGCGCGCATAAGAATATCGGCGCTCCCAACGCGGCATACCGTTTCACCTCCGGCGTGGTTGCGCTGAAAAGCAGCACAAAGACAAAGAGCCCGACGAGTGTCAAACCGTCATAGACCCTCTCAACAACGATGGTGGCGAATCCCGCGCTGCCGCTTATTCCCTCTTTCCTCTTAAGTGCCCATGCGCGCACGAGTTCACCCATGCGCAGGGGGAGAATATTGTTGGCCATGAACCCGATCATGACCACGCTGAATGAGTTTTTGAAGCCCACCCTCTTCAGGGGGGCCAGCATGCACTGCCACCGGAAGCCGCGAAACACAAAACCGGAGAGATAGAGGGCGAGCGCGGGCACCAGGTACAGGTAATCGAAGCTCCGGAGCTCGGCGGCGACCGTGCGCCAGTCGAAGGTGAAGACAATTACGACCACCACCACAATGCTGACGGCGTAGCCGATGTAGTTACTCTTGCTCACGCTCAATCTCCCAGTGCGGTCACTTTGATCTCGTCACGCGCTCTCACTACATCGAAGTTGTGCCGGATGAAGAAGATGATTCCCAGTATCGTCACGGGGATGTACTGGGTCGCGTGCAGCGCAACCGCGTACCCCGTGACGAGGGCGGGGTCGAGCGCAGAGAGCTGGAGGAGGGCAACCTTGCAGAACCACTCGAATGTTCCCACGTATCCTATTGAGGGGACAATCAGGCCGAGATTGACGATGCAGAGGATGAAGACGGGGGCGTAGGCCGGGAGGACAAGGTGAAACGCCTTGATAAAGCACGAGTACATGCCCGCTTCGGAACACCATACAAGGACCGAGAGGCCGAACACCACGCACATCAGCTTCTCATGGAGCAGCACCTCAAGCCCCTTGATGAAATTGCTGATGACGAACTGCCCCTCCGCCTTGAGGTACTTCTGCCCGAGGTTATCAATGACGCGGTATATACCCATCTGCCTCCCGAGCGCCTTGCCGGCCACGAGATAGAAGAGGATGATGAAGAGAGAAAAGAAGATGAATATGCCGAGAACGAAAATCTGGTTGATGATCGGTTTGAAGCTCACGAACATGAGGACGATGGCGAGGAACAGGATGAGCGTGAGGCCGTCAATGAGCCTCTCCACGACGATCGTGGCGAAGCAAAGGCTTTTTGAGAAGCGGTGCACGCGGCCGAAATCGTACGCCCTGACTATCTCCCCCATCCGGACCGGGAGCACGTTATTTGCCATCCATCCTATGACAATCCCCGAGAAGAGCTCGCTGATCCTGAATTTTCTCTCGGGGAGGAGGAGCATGCGCCAGCGGATGCTCCTGAACCAGAAGCTGAGGGCGTAGGCGAGGAGGCCGAGCCAGATATAGCTCCGGTCGGCCTTGCCGATTTCGGCGGCAAAGCTGCGGAAATCGATATTCCTGACGATGAGCACGATAAAAGCTGCGCTCACGAGGGAACTCAGGATCAGCTTCTTCCAGTTGACTGCGAAGATGTGCACCCAGAGGTGAGAGAGTTCGTGGATGGTGCGGAAGACATCGCTCGGGGCGACGGAGGATTTTCCCCCCATGCGGGGCAAGTGCGTCACGCCGGTCTCGACAATATTCAACCCGGCCCGCTTGGCCTTGACGAGGATCTCCGTGTCGATGAGGAACCGCTCCGACTTGATCTCGATACGATCAAACACCGAACGCCTGAAGAGCTTGAAGGCGCAATCGATGTCGCGCACCCTGAGGCCGAAGACGAGGCGGATAATAAAATTGTAGACGCGGGAAACGAATTTCCTGAGCGGCTTGTCCTTGCGGTCCGCGCGGTAGCCCACCACCATGTCCACCCCCTCTTTCATGAGGGGGAGCATCTTCCGGATATCGTTAATGTCAAACTGGTTATCGCCATCGGTATAGAGGACGAGCTCCTTCCGTGCGCCCGTAAAACCCGTTTTGAGAGCGATGCCGTAGCCGAGATTATGCGGATGGTGGATCACCCGTACGTGACTGTGCTCACGAGCGAGGCGGTCAGCAATTTCGGCGGTGCGGTCCGTGGATCCATCGTCAACGATGACGACCTCATAATCATCGGCGATCTCGCTCAGGACCCGATTGACGTCGAGGGTCTGTTTTTCTACGTTTTCCTCCTCATTGTAGCATGGGAAGAAAACGGTGATGGATGGTTTCATAAATATTCTTGCACCTGATTTCCCTGATTAACCTGATGCATTCCCCTGATATTCAGATAAATCAGAGTAATCAGGTGCTCATTTTATTTTAAAACTTTCCTGAAATACTCTATTGTTTCCCGCAGCCCTTCCTCCAGGCCCACCCCCGGTTCCCACCGGAGCTCCTTCCTGGCCTTGCTGATATCAGGCTGGCGCACCCTGGGATCATCAACGGGGAGGGGTTTGTGGACGATCGCGCTCCTGCTCCCGGTGAGGCGCAGGATCTCCCGGGCAAAATCCATAACGGTCATCTCCTGCGGGTTGCCGATATTCACCGGCTCGTTCATGTCCGACATCGCAAGCCGATAAATTCCCTCGATCAGGTCTGAAACGTAACAAAAACTGCGCGTCTGCGAGCCGTCGCCGAAAACGGTGAGCGGCTCGCCCCTGAGCGCCTGGCAGATAAGGGAGGGGACCACCCGCCCGTCATTTGCTCTCATTCGCGGGCCATAGGTATTGAATATTCGGGCGATCTTGGTATCGAGGTGGTGGTACCGGTGATAGGCCATCGTCATCGCTTCGGCGAATCTCTTCGCCTCGTCATACACCCCGCGCGGCCCGATCGGGTTGACGTTACCCCAGTAGCTCTCGGGTTGCGGGTGAATGAGCGGATCGCCGTATACCTCCGAGGTGGACGCGAGGAGAAACTTCGCCCCTTTCGATTTTGCGAGGCCGAGGGTCTTGTGCGTGCCGAGCGCTCCCACCTTGAGGGTGGGGATCGGGAATTCAAGATAGTCGATGGGGCTGGCGGGAGAGGCGAAGTGAAAGATATAAAAAATTTCTCCGGCGATGTAGAGATAGTCCGTCACGTTTTGCTTGATGAAGGTAAAATTCTCGTTTCCGGAGAGATGCTCTATGTTCCTGACGCTCCCCGTCAAAAGGTTATCGAGGCACACGACGGCGTGGCCTTCATCGAGTAAACGGTCGCACAAATGAGAACCGAGGAACCCCGCCCCGCCCGTCACCACACATGTCTTTTCCATCTCGCTCCTGTAAGGTGAGACGTAAAACGTGAGAGGTAAGACGTAAGAGGTGAGACGATTTTCCCTATTCCATCTTCCGTCTCCCATCTCTCATCTTTCGTCTCTCGTCTTCCGTCTTTCATCTTCCCTCTTTCGTCTCACGATGGTAATGTCAAAAGATATTGTAAAGCAACCACAGATTTCTCTGATTATTTATGCCTTTTCCGAGTAAATCAGTGGTGATTCATTTGTGGTAACATCCATATAAAAGCCGCTGTATAGAAATTCTTTTCTTTCTCCATCTACCACAGATTTATTCACCACAGATTGACGCAGACTTCCTCCCCCCCAAAAATCTTCACAACTATCTGTGCAATCTGTGGTTGCATTCAGCTCTTTCATAGAACTTTTAACACTACCCTCACGATCATTACTTAATCAAGAGTATCAACCCCACCGATACCGCCCAGAGTATGAGATCAACCATCAGCGGCCTGTCAGAGAGCAGCGTGAGTTCAGGGCTTCCGCCCCCCTCCTTATGGTGCACCAGCCACAAGTACCTGAAAATACCGTAGAGCACGAAAGGGATTGTTAAGTACAATTTGTCGCTCACATCATGCAGGGTGCGCGGGGAGAGTGTGTAGAGCACATAGGCCATCAGCGTGGATGAGGTCACCACCGCGATCATCTGGTCGAGGAGATAGGTTGAGTACTCCTCAAGAATGGGCCTGTGTTGCGGGGCATCCCCCTCAAGGAGGACGAGTTCGTGCCTGCGTTTGCTCAGTGCGAGAAAGAGCGCGAGGAGGATGGTGCAGATGAGGAGCCATGGAGAAACCTCCACGCCGATCGCCACGCCGCCCGCAACCGCCCTGAGGACAAAACCGACGGCGATCACGAGGACATCGACGATCACCACGTGCTTCAGCAGAAGCGAATAGGAGAGCAGGAGCAGGAAGTACGCGAGGGACACCACTCCGAGCGCTGTCCCGATGAGAAAGGCGGCAATAATAGACGCGATGGTCATGGACGCCGCCGCGAGGGCAGCGGTTGCCGGCCTCAGCCTCCCTGAGGCGATCGGCCGCGCCCGCTTGAGCTCATGGCATCTGTCTTCATCGATATCGACGATATCGTTAATGAGATAAATCGAGCCGGAAAGAGCGCAGAAGATCACGAATGCCATGCACACGGTCACCACGTCCTGCACGTTTGAAAATCTTCTGGAAAAGAGGAGGCCGGCGAAGATGATCAGGTTCTTCATCCACTGTCGCGGCCTCATCGCCTCCAAGATCAAAACCATGTGAACCCTCCCTCTCCCGATAATGCCCTATGCTTCTCCCTTATCCCTTTTCACTCTTCACTGTAGTAATGGTGGAGCAGACGGGATTCGAACCCGCGACCCCCACGTTGTCCCGCCATTCGGCGGGATGATGCCCCGCCTGCCAAGCGAGCAAATATCATATGGCACCATATGAGCTCTGTGGAGACGATGGGATTTGAACCCACGACCTCGGCGTTGCGAACGCCGCGCTCTCCCAACTGAGCTACGTCCCCACACAGCTCACATGTAACCCTTTGCTCACCCGGCGAGCGGGCAGGTCTCCCAGCTGAGCTACTGCCCCATCTCTATTCCCGTGAAGCGGGCCTCGTGAAGCGTATTTCGTACAATGAATGACGATTCACGAACGACGCTTCACGCTTCACGTCTTTCTATCAATTTCGCTCCCCACACGCAGATCTCATACAGCAGCAGCAGCGGCAGCGCCATCGCGATCTGCGAAACCACGTCAGGGCCGGGAGTCATAACCGCCGCCAGAATGAATATGAGAACTATAGCATATCTGCGTTTCTCGCTCAATACCCTGTAGCTGAGGATGCCCGCCCTGACAAGGAAAAGGATGACGAGAGGGAACTCAAAGACAAGGCCAAAGGCAATCAGCATGCGGCTCACGAAGGTGACATACTCGTTGATCGTCCACAGATTTCCTATCCCCATGAGCCTGTTGAAACCCCAGAAAAACTGGATCGTCCATGGCAGCGTGGTGAAGTAACAGAAGGCCATGCCCGCATAAAACATGAGGGCGCCGCCGCACAGGACGGGGCCAAAATAGCGGCGTTCCTTCTGCGTGAGCGCCGGCAAGACAAAAATGCCGACGAGATAGAGGAGGATCGGGAGCGAAATAACGAGCGCGGCCTCAGCCGAAACCTTCATCGCGACTGAGATTCCGCCGGCCGGAGAGAGCGTCGGGAGTATCGCTGCCGCCGCAGGGCTGCTCCCGTCCCGGTCGATGACGAGCATGAGGGGGCGCTTTAAAAGCCCGAGGGTATATCCCCTGAGCGTAAGCGGGAGGGCTATCAGGAAAGCACATCCGAATACGCACAGCGCCTTGATAATCGTACGCCTCAGGTCTTCAAGATGATCGAGGAAAGGTTTCTCCTCAGGCTTTTCAGCCTGAGCCGCGGCATGCATTCCATCACGCTTCCCTGCGAGCGCCGCGTCAGGGGGTTGGTGGTTTTTTCTCATCCGGCGTGGATTCTTTCTTCCCTTCGCCCTCCTCCATGCCCTTCTTGAACTCCTTAACTCCCTTCCCGAGACTCTTCATCATCTCAGGGAGTCGCTTGGCGCCGAACAAGAGGAGAATGATAAACAGTATGACGATGAGCTCGGGGAGCCCCACATTCTGAAAAAACGCCAGAGGCATGAGCGTCATTGACCATCCCTCCTTTCGCCATGGTACGGCCGAAAATTCGAGAAACAAGAAACCCGCAACCGGCAACCACAGCTATAATACCACAGCGCCTCAGAAAGCCATACAGAAGATGTCCCAGGATCGTAATGGGTCACCCATCAAAGGCGCGGAGTCAATAGACATGATCTGGTCCCTCCCTCGCGCATGCGCGGGTTCAACTGCTTGCTCCGTTCACGCCAGCACTCGTGACTTGCCTGCTGCTCCATCCCGAGCCCGTTTCC
>JAPLCX010000068.1 GCA_026392035.1 Candidatus Auribacterota bacterium
TAGAGTCCGTTACGAGGCCACGACCAACCAGTGGTTTGATGACCTTGAGAATACATGGACGACGGTTCGCAAAACAACACGTTCATGGTCAGTTCAAAAAATCAAGCGATTGTGTAACTTTACTTAATGCGTTTGTATTAGAAACTGCTGGGAGTTTTCAGGACTCCAGGTATCGCTCACCCACAGGCGGAATCGGCCGCAGGAGCACAGCCACATACGCCCCTGCCTATGAAGTTGGCACACAGCGACTGTCACAACCATTGCGATGGTCAACCACGGCCATATTTTTCCCGCGCTGATTTGCGACATATGTGACTCTCTTGCTCGCTACTCCTAGTATCGGAATTGAACGGCAATCCCGCTAAGCTGGACGCGGGAGGGAGCGAGCCGTAGGCTCCCGCATCCGCCCCGCCAAGGCGGCAGTCCACCAGACCGCACATTACATTTTATCTGAGCTATTTTCAAACATCTTGATTTTCAACTAAAACGCTTCATAACTTACTCAATGCCGGAGAGATGCAGGCCGAAAAGTAGCCTGTCCCCTTTTCTCCGTCATTTATCCTTCAACTCAACATCAGGATTGAGCGGCGATTTCCCTTAGCGGGACGCGGGGAAAAACAAACGCACACGCGTTCGTCCATCCGCGCCGGCAAAACGAGATCCCCAACCAAATTACTTCTTATATGCGATTTTCAGGCCTAAAAAACGTGTCTAAGCCACTTTTAAAGGCCCTAAAATCACATAATCACTTCGTGGCCAATAAGATATCGTGGTGCGACCCCGATCTTTGTCGTCCTGGAATATCTCCCCCCGCTCGTTCCCGCGGATTGTGACGTGGTACCATGCCCCGGATATTCAATCCTCAATGGTCTTGTCATGCTCGCACTACATCAACCATGCTCCTATCAGTGTATAGTAAATGTCTGACTTTTTGTTCGCCGATTTTCTTGAAATGGAGGGAAGGATGATGAGGGCTGGCTTTTACAGGGGGCGCCCGCTCGAATGACTTGTTCGCGCCGCCAGGCGCGGCAAGTCATGAGAGTCCGCCGGGCAATTCCGTCGTTCGAGCCTGCTTTTCCTCAAGCGGTCTTTTCTTTCAGCCGTTCGGAAATCCAGACCTTGATGATGGATTGGCGGGTGACCCCTAATTTTTTGGCCTCTTTGTCCAAAGAATGGATCATCCAGTTGGGAAAATCCACATTGACTCGGCGTTGTTCTTGGTCGGGTCTTCGGGCCTTGGACAAGTCAAGATAGCTGATGACGTTCCCGCCCTTTTCAAATTTCTCATCGAATTCATTAGCTTTCATACATCTGCACCTCCTCCGGCCTGGATTGTCTGACCGAGATGATTCTGGTTTTAATGCCCCGATAAGTAACGACGGCTGTCCAATGTTTCTTGTTTATTGCTCCTATAACTAACATCCTCGGCTCATCTTTTGTTCTGGCAGGGATTTCGACTCGACTGATGTCGTGCCACAGTGTTTGTGCTTCCACAAAGTCTATCCCGTGTTTTTCTTTGTTTGATCGGCTCTTCTGTTTGCCGAATTCAAATTCCATAACGGTATAAATACTATACCCTTTTGGTGTTTACCGTCAATTGCTTTTTTGCTCGTTTTTTGCTCGAACGTTGATTTTCAGCGGCGGCGCGGCTTCGCGACGTACGCTGCAAAACTTGGTTCGGCAATCTTATTTCACTGTCCAGTTCTTGGTCGTCTTGTCCATGTAGACGGCGACATGATGCCAGCCACCTTTTCCCTTGCCGGTGGGTGACCACACGACCGTCCAACACCACTTGTCTTCTTTCGGTAGTTGTCCGTAAACTGCTTGGGAAATGTAATGCTCCGAGAGGTCTATCTCTGATTTCTTCAGGTGTTGTTCCGCCAGAGTCACGGCCTCTTTGATTGCGATTGCTGGCTTTTCCGGCAAGACGGCAACGGACGCCTTGCTTGCGCCAAACGCGCAGAGAACCGTAACCATCGCGCATGCGATGATGATCGTGATTCTTTTCATATCATTTCCTCCATGCCTAAAGTTCAAGCTCACCGGCGCGCCGCATTTTGGCACATCCGGCGGAGCGAATAGTCAGGCAAGGTTAGTTTGCGAAAGATTTAGAATTGTATATATCGCTTTAGGGGCGGTCCGGACCACACGTCCCCCAGGTAACCCTCATGGTCTTCCTATCGAACATGATCACATAGGGGGTGTCATGATTCAGCTCCCGGAGGCTGCGAATCGGCGGCATCTTTCCGGCCTCCACCAGGCAAATGTAGAAGGTTACGTCATGATCGACCAGACTCTCGGGAATAGAAATATTTGGTTGGACCTTCATCGAATAAGGGGCGGATAACGGCGGAACGTTCCTGTATAACGCCTTTATCCCCGCCTCAACCGTTCCATTGGGCAGAACGGTATATATTCCTCCAGGAGGAGCGGCAACAAGGTAAACGTCAAAACTCAAAGTGACATTCTCCATCAACCTCACGACGAGATAAAACCAGCCTGTGCTCTCAAATACCCAGGGCAGCTTGGATGAACTTGGCCAAATCGTCAACGCTGGGGCAGGTGTAGGAGCTGTATTCATGAGAATCGCCACGCAACCACAGGTGTAATCCCGCACAACAAGGTCAGGTTTGCCGTCACCATTTAAATCACCGGAGGCGAGGGATTCAATCTGGCAGCCGCCGTAATACCCGACGCCGGGAGCAAATACGCCGCTGCCGCTGTTCAGTAGAACTGTTACGTCCTGTGGCCAGTCGGCATAATTCGAACCATTATCCATAGCGATATCGGGGTTGCCATCCCCGTTAAAATCGCTCAGTACGACTGAGGAAGGTCTGGGGCCCGCCGGGTGGTCAACAGCGAACCCGAATGTCCCATCACCGTTTCCGCGAAGGACCGATATACTCTCATCCCCATAATTCACCACCGCGAGGTCGAGATTGCCGTCACCGTTCAGGTCATTCGCCGCGACTGAATCGGGAAGCCAGCCGACCCCATAGTTCACAGCAGAGGCGAACCTGCCATCGCCATTCCCGATAAGGACCGATATGCTTTTGCTATCCCCGTTTACCACGGCCAGGTCGAGATTTTTGTCCCCGTTGAAATCTCCGACGGCGATTGAGCAGGGAGATTTACCTACCGTATAGCCCACGGGCGCCGCGAATGCGCCGGCCCCGTTGCCGATCAGAATTGATACGCTATCGTCATCCGAATTCGTCATGGCAATATCGAGATTTTCGTCCCCGTTAAAATCTCCAACGGCGATTGAACAGGGAGAATCACCCGCCGCATAATCAGTGGCTGCCCCAAAAGAACCGTCACCGTTGCCGAGCAAGATCGATACATCATTGTCATCGCTGTTCGGAATGGCAATGTCCAGAACTTTATCTCCATTAAAATCACCCAGAGCGATCCCCGCCGCCCCGTTCCCCACATTGTATGTAACCGGATCCGAAAACAGCGCGCCTCCGGATTGCGCACGCGCTTCGTATTGTAATGTCACTCCCAGTAACACGGTTAACGAAACAACTCCAAATGTCTTCATGTGCACTTACCTCCTTTTGCTATTCTACTAAATTATCTTGTTTTGCCCAACGTCGGAATTGAGCGGCAATCCCGCCAACGGCGGGACACGTTAGCGCATCCGCGCCGGAAAAACCCAATTGTCAAGGATAAAGATTTGACCCCCTCCCCTCTCGCGGGTCGGATAAATCCCTGCCCGCCGGCAGGCGGGGAACCACTACAAGCGGCAGATGAATCTCCACCGCCTTACAGCGGTGGTCTCATTGGGTTCGGGCTTCGCCCGACCCGCTTCGCGGCTCCCTGCTCTCACCCCCACCCTTCCAGGTGAGAAACTCCCGCAAACTTAGAACAGTATTGACGCTCCGCTATATATGCGCGAGAATATCGGAGCTTTTAGTAGGAAATCTTTAAGAAATGAACCGAACTATCTGTTATCTCGCACCATTCATAGGCGCGTGCCTCCTCCTGTCCGGGTGCGGGCCGCGGGAGAAAAGCTTGCTCTTCTTCTGCGGGTCGGCGGTGAAGGTTCCGATGGAGGAGATCGCCAGGGCGTACGAGCGCGAGCGGGGGGTAAAGGTCCTGGTGAACTACGGCGGATCGGGGAGCCTTCTCTCGCAGATGGAGCTGTCGCACAAGGGAGATCTGTACCTCGCCGGATCGCCCGACTACATCAGCATCGGGGAGAGGAAGAAGCTCCTCATCCCCGCCACGGATAAAAAGGTTGCCTACCTCATCCCGGCGATCATTGTCCCGAAGGGGAATCCAGCGCATATAAGGTCTCTCACGGATCTCGCGCGGTCGGGGGTACGCCTGGGAATGGGAAACCCTGAAACGGTCTGCCTCGGGCTTTATGGCATCGAGATTCTGAATTACAACAAATTACTGGCGCCGGTATTGAAGAATGTGGTGGTGTTCACGAAGAGCTGCGAGGACACCGCCATGCTGGCCGTGCTCGGGAAAGTCGATGCGATCCTCGGATGGGATGTGTTCGCCTCCTGGAACCCGAAGGAGGTTGAGTGGATAAGGCTGGCACCTGATGCTATTCCACGGATTGCCTACATCGCGATTGCCATCCCGGTCTACGCGAAGGATCAAGATCTCTCTCAGGATTTCATCAACTATGTCACGGGGCCCACAGCAAAAAAGATATTTGAACATTGGGGATATATCACCGACGAGACGCGCGCCAGGGAATTCGCACCGCATGCGAGGATAGGCGGCGAGTATATTTTGCCTCACGACTATTTCAGGATACTCCGCCATGAAGAATAAAATTTTTACCATTGCCTTTGCCGGCGTCCTCACGCTCCTTGTTCTTTTCCTTCTCATCCTCATCTATTCGCTCTTCGCGCAACTCCATGGTCCCGGGGCGCTCAGGGGGATCCACCGCTCGGAACTTCTCTTTGCAATCAGGCTGACACTCGTCACCGCGACCGCCGCCTCGCTCCTGGCGCTGCTCCTCGCCCTCCCCACCGCCTACGTCCTGGCGCGCTACCGCTTCCCCCTGCGGGATGCCGTTGATACCCTCCTCTACCTGCCGGTCGTGCTCTCCCCCATCGCCCTCGGCGCGCTCCTCCTCATTTTTTTCAACACGATTCCGGGGAGGCTGGTAGACCGCGCCCTTGGAGGAGTTGTCTTCGAGGTGGGCGGGATCGTCGCCGCCCAGTTCATCGTGATCATCGGCCTCGCGATCAGCCTCGTGAAATCAACCTTCGAGGGGATCAATCCGGTCTACGAGGGGATCGCCCGGACGCTCGGGGCAACGCGCTTCACGACGTTCACGAGAGTGCTCCTCCCCATGTCGAAAAACGGCATCGTCGCGGCGTTCCTCCTGACATGGGCGCGCGCGGTCGGCGAATTCGGAGCGACGGTGACGCTCGCGGGAGCGACACCGATGAAAACGGAGACGCTCCCGGTGGCGATCTTCCTGAGCTTCGCGAGCGCCGACATCAGCCGCGCGTGCGTCTTCATCCTGATCGCCGTGGGAATCTCGCTCGCGGTCCTGTTCATATTGAGGAAACTCCATGCTCGCACTACGCAACCTCTGCTGTAAGGCGGGACGGTTCTCTCTTCGCGACCTGAATCTCGATCTGGGCGCAGGGAAGTATCTTGTCCTCGTGGGCCCGACGGGGAGCGGGAAGACGACGCTCATCAAATGCATCGCGGGGCTCCTCCGCGTTTCGGGAGGCACCATCTGTCTCGGATCACGGGAGATCACGCACCTGGACCCCTCACAGAGGAACATCGGGCTCCTCCCCCAGGATTATTCCCTCTTCCCCCATCTGGACGTCCGCGGGAATATCCTGTTCGGTCCCCTTGCCAGGAGGACGCCGCGGGATGAGGCCGAGGGTCGGCTTCGCCGCCTCGCGGACGTGCTCGGGATTCGAGACTTACTGGGAAGAGGCACCGGAAATCTCTCGGGCGGCGAGGCCCAACGGGTGGCGTTGGCACGCGCGCTCATCGTACACCCTGAGGCCATACTCCTCGATGAGCCGTTCTCGGCGGTCGACCCCGGCATGCGCACGCGCCTCTGGTTTGAGATAAAAGAAATACTCAGGCTGTTGAACGTCACCGTTATCCACGTCACGCACAACCTCGACGAGGCCTCAGCAGTCGGCGACAGCATCGGCGTGCTGATCGACGGGATGCTCGAGCAGGTCGGCATACGGGACGAGGTCATGCTGCGGCCGTCAACGGAGCGGGTGGCGAGGTACCAGGGGATACGGAACATCTACCGCGGTGAGATAGTGAACATCGAGCGCGGCAAGATCACGGTGCAGTGCGGCACCCTGAATATCGTCGCACTCCAGGAATCATCCTGCCGGGTCGGCCAGCATGTGACCGTCTGTGTAAGGCCGCAGGATATTAAAATCATCAAGGAGGGAGAGCCGCTCAGAGAAGAACTCAGGGACAATCAGTACGAGGCAGAGATCGTATCATCCTACCTCTGCAACGACTTTTGCAGCATGACAGTGCGCTCCTGCGTGGAGTTTGAACTGAGGTTCCCCTCGTACATCTACAGGAGGCACAACCTTTGCACGGGGAAGAAGATCACCGTCGCGATCCGCCAGGACGCCATCGTCATCTTCCCCACAATGCCTGATCGCGCGACCGGCCAGCCGGTCAACTGATGATTCCCTGGATATACTCCCGCGTCATCGCCTCGCGCGGGTTGCTGAAAACCCGCTCTGCGGGGCCGTGTTCTACAAGCTCGCCCATGTAGAGAAAAATCACGTAGTCGGCGAGCCGCCTCGCCTGGCGCAGGATGTGGGTCACGAGAACGATGGTGTAGCTCTGTTTGAGCTCGAGAAAAATCCCCTCGATCCGCCGGCTCGATTTTGGATCGAGAGCCGAGGTGGGCTCATCGCCCAGGATGATCTCGGGCTCGACCGCCAGCCCCCGCGCGAGGCAGAGCCGCTGCTGCTGCCCGACAGAGAGCCTCGATGCCGGGAGCTGCAGCCTGTCCTTCACCTCTTCCCAGAGTCCCGCCTGCCTGAGATGATGCTCGACCAATTTCGCCAGTTGTCTCTTATCCCTCACTCCGTGTATCCTCGGCCCGTATGCGACATTGTCGAAGACCGACATCGGCAGCGGATAGGGTTTCTGCGAGAGGAGCCCCATCTTCTTCCTGATGGCGGTAATCTCGACCGCCGGATCGAATATGTTCTTACCATCCACGAGAACCTCGCCGGAAACCCTCACCCCTTCTACAAGGTCGATCAGGCGGTTGAAAGACTTCAACAGGGTGGTCTTCCCGCAGCCGGATGGACCGATGATGACCGTGATCTTCCTGGCGGGTATGTCCACGGTTATATCCTTCAGCGCGCGCTCCTGTCCGTAGTGGACATTGAGGTTCCGCACGCGTATCTGCGCTTCGCCTGTCATCTCGATCTCCTATCTCACGACGTGCCGGGCATATTTCCCCGCGAGCAATCTCGCTGCGATACTGATGACTAAAATCAACGCAGTCAGTATGAACGCCGAGGCGTATGCCCTCTCCTGCACCTCGGGGAACGGGGTGCCCATCTGGAAGAAAATCGCCAGCGGCAACGTCGCCGCGGGGCGAAAGAGCGAACAAGGGACTGAGTCGGAGAAGCCGGCGGTGAACAGCACCGATGCCGCGTCCCCGATTCCCCTCCCGAACGCGAGCATGACGGCGGTGGCGATGCCCGGCAACGCCTGCCTGACGAGCACCTTCAACGAGGTCTCGAGCCTTGTTGCCCCCAGTGCGTACGAGGCCTCCGTGAGCTCTGCGGGCACCAATCGCAGCACCTCATCCATCGCTCTCGTCATCACCGGCAGGATGAGCAGCGCCACGGTGATGATGCCTCCCAGGAGCGAAGATCCAAGGCCGAAGAAGAGCATCAGGGTAAAGCCGAATGCACCGTACACGATGGAGGGGACGCCCCACAGCACGTCAAACGAGAAACGGGTGAAGGTCGCCAGGAGGGAGCCTCTCCTCGCATAGGCGTTCAGGTAGAGCACCACGGGAAGGCCGATGAGAAATGCGAGGAGCGTCGCTCCCCCTGCGAGATAGAGAGAGCCGATGATCGCATTGAGAATTCCACCCTCCTTCCCTAGGTAGTAGCCGCCCTTCGGTGTCTGGGTGATCATTGCGAAGCTCATGGCGGGCAAGCCCTTCACAATCACCGTCGTCACAATCAGCGCGAGGAGCGCCAGGATTATGAATGCGGAGGCGAGCATCAGGAACTTGAATATACCCTCTTCTACCTTTCTTCTGTCCATCCTAATGCATCCCTCCCTCGACTCTCATGAGTATAATCCTGGAAAATAGATTGAACAGCAAGACCACCATCAAAAGCACAAGAGACGCGAGCAGAAGCGCCGAGTCATAGAGCGGGATGGAGAGCATCTCGCCGTAGTTATTGGCGATCAGCGCCGGGAGGGGATAGGCGGGGTCCAGCACCGAGGAAGGGATCTTCGCGACATTCCCCGCCACCATGAGCACGGCCATCGTCTCTCCAAACGCCCGTGACACCCCCAGGCCGATCGCGGCAATGATTCCGGGGAGGGACCTGCGCATGACCACGTGTTTCACCGTCTGCCACTTCGTCGCGCCGAGCGCCAGCGAAGCCTCCCTGATCTCCGAGGGAACAGACCTGAACACCTCCGTGGCGACATGGATGATTATTGGAAATACCATGATCGCGAGCACGATGCCACCGGCGAGGACAGTGTAACCGGTTGAAATGACACCAAAGAACGGCGCGATGTGATTCTTGATCATCGGCACGATCACCAGCACTCCCCAGATTCCGTAAACGACCGAGGGGATTCCGGCAAGCAGGTCGATGAGCGGGGAGGTCCATTCCCGTACCGTGCGTGGCGCATACTCAGAGAGGTAAATTGCGGTGAGGAGTGAGAGCGGAACCGCGATCGCGATCGCCACGCCCGTCACCCAGAGCGTCCCCATGATAAAGGGGAGAAATCCAAAAAGGCCCCGCAGCGGCTGCCAGGCGCGCGAACAGAGCAGTGACATCAGGGGGTGGAGCGCCAGGATCGGTCTCGACCGCTGGTAGAGGGCGAGGAGCATCAGAAAGACGAGGAGAGAAGCGCCAACCGACAGCGCCTGCGTGACGATGCGCGCACATTTGTCTTTGAATACTCTTCTGGTTCGAGTCACAGCATCTCCTCGCGGGGGTCTTACGGGGACCGATAACGCGGGGCAGCCGGAGATCGGCGCGCCCGCACACATCAGACGCAGCGGGAACTAAAAATTATATGAAACTGCCGTGCCACACACATTGCTTCCCGTCCACTCGCCGCCTCGACCGCTCCTTTCCGCAAGCCGCATGTAGTACCAGTCAAGAGTGAGAAATTTAAAGAGCTGAAAGCTGAGGCCGCCGTAAACCCTGTTCTGATTAAACGCGATGCCATTGGTGAGGTCGAAATAAAAAGCATTTGCGGTATAGGGAGAGATCGTGAGCTTCTCCGATTTAAACACCGGGTAAGACACCTTCGGATAGAACCGGTATCTCCAGGTATAGACGTGATCCTTGTAATACCTGATCCGCATGTCGAGGCGGTTCTGAAGGGTCAGGGAGAGGTCGCCCAGCGCAAACTTATCCACCCCCAGATCGGCGAGCTTGAACTTCGGCGTCACAAAAAACATGAGTCGGTGCTCGGTATTAAATTCGCCCGGGTCTCCCTCCTGAATATTACCGTATTGCATCCCGAGGATGAGCCATTTCCATGGATAATAGTCCGGCCCCATGTAGAAATGGTAGTGGTAGAACTCGTCCATGTCATCACGGAAGCGGGTTTCAAAGATGCCGTTCAGATCCACCTTCTTCTTAATCACCGGAAGTTTAAATGAATAGGTGTTCCACATCTTCCAGTCATCATCCCCCCACGCCAGCGCCCCTATGAATAGTACCAGGATCGCACCGCATACTACCCGTATCCTCATTCGTCCCTCCCCCTTATGTGCAACATGATACACAGCAGCTTACTTACCCTCGAGCTTCTTGAGCTCTCCGGAGAGCTTCTCCGCGGACAAGTTGATATAGCCTGTTTGGGGTACATACCTCTGGCCATCAGTGAGTACCCACTTCAGAAACTCATCCACGATCTCCTTCTCAGGCTTGCCCTTGCAGACAAAATAGAGCTCGCGGGCAGGTGGGGAGGGATACTTCCCATCATTTATGGCCTTCGTAATATCACTCCTGCTTTTATAGAAATCCTCTCCCTCATCGATGCGGCCATCTCCGTTGAGATCTATCGGCAACACTTTTATCCCTTTTACCTGCGCAAGGGTCTTCGCGTCATAGACGTAATTGATATTATTGAATCCAACCCCGAGCACGTCGCTCTTCACCGCGCCCGCCAGCCCCGGGTCTCCATACACCCCCGTCCCCTGCAGATCCTCCTGTTTCCCGCCGAGGTACTCAGCCCATGTCTGAGCGGCACCGCAGGCATCGGAGCGGGTGTACACATGGATCGGGTCCTTCCGATCATTGCCCGCGACTGCCCCCCAATTCTTAACCGTTTCACGTATCCATATCCCAACGAGGGTTTCCCTCTTCACCCCCCTGGCGAGGAGCGCCTGTATCACGGGGTTGTTCTCATTGATCGTGGAGACCACAGCGTCCTTGGTTACCGCGACCCACCACGCCCCTTTTTGCGCCTCCGAGGGGTTGATCGCACGGGACACCATGCCGATATCGGCGACACCGGCCAGCGCATCGGCCATCCCCTTGCCGGCGCCTCCCGCAGAGACATCTATCTTCACCGCCGGATGGATCTTCTGAAACTCCTCAGCCCACTTCACCGCCATCGGATAGAGCGCCCACGCACCCGAAACGGTGATTGAACCCTTCAACTCCTCTGCACCCGCACGGCCCGCGCGCATTCCCGCCTGGAGAATCGCAACGCACATCACCACTGGAATCAACAGCTTTTTCTGCATACATACCCCTTCCCTCCGCGTTCAATTCTCTTCACCTTCGCCCGTGGCGTCGGTTTCTTCCCGCGGGCGCGATTCCCTCCTCCGCCCAGATCGGCAAATGTGACGCCTTCTAAAATTCCCGCAATCGCGTTTCGCACCTCCAGCATCACGCGACGGAGGCCACAGCTTTTCTCCTCCGGGCAGCTCACGTGGGCCCAGGTGCTCGTGCAGCCCAGCGGGGCGAGCGGCCCGTCAATGACGCGGATCACTCGCGCGAGGGTGATCTCCCGCGGGTGCCTGCTCAGCGCGTAGCCTCCGCCCAAGCCCCTCCTGCTCTGAAGCAGGCCCGCCTTTCTGAGGCTGAGCAGGATCTGTTCGAGAAATTTTTCCGGTATTCTCTCCTTTTTAGAAATCTCGCGAATCCGCACCACGCCCTTCTCATAGTTCCTGGAGAGATGAATCATCGCCCTCAGGGCGTACTCCCCCTTTTTTGAAACCCTCATGCCATTGTCTCCACGATATTAGTCTACTTAGTAGGTCAACTATGTAGACAATGTACCATCGGGGGGCTTGGTGGTGTCAACAAAAATATCCCGTGGTGGGGCACGCCGTTAGTCTTTGAGGGTATTTTCAGTACTTCAAAATCTCACCACGGAGGACACGGAGAAAAGAAGGAGCGCACGGAGAAAGCGAGGCAATTGTTTTATTGAGAACGCAGATTTCGCAGATGTGCGCAGATAGGAAAAACGGTTATGCGTTCCTGTAATAAATCTGCGTTTATCTGCGTCAATCTGCGTTCAATATCTCCTTTTAAACGCTTTATCCGCTCGTATCCGCGTGCATCCGCGGCGAAATCTTTAATCCTCAATTATCAAGCGGCTCAATTCCTGTGCTATTCGTACCGCAGCGCCTCGATCGGGTTGAGGGCGGCGGCGCTCTTAGCGGGCCAGAGCCCAAAGAGCAATCCCACGCCAATAGAGAATGTCACCGCAAGCAGTACCGAGGACAGTGAGACGCGCACCGCCCAGCCCGCCAGGTTCGCCATGAGGGCTGAGGCGCCGACCCCGAGCGCGATCCCCGCAAGCCCTCCGCTGAACGTCATCATCGCCGATTCGATGAGAAACTGCACCATGATGTCCATGCCTCGCGCCCCGATCGCCTTGCGCAGGCCGATCTCCCTCGTCCGCTCCGCAACCGAGACGAGCATTATATTCATAATACCGATGCCGCCTACGATAAGCGAGATCGCCGCGATGGAGCCCAGCAACCAGGTCATCGTTTTCGTGGTGCTCTCGAGCGCCGCCTGCATCTCCGCCATGTTGCGGATCTCGAAGGTGTCCTCCCTTTCCTTTGAGAGCCGATGCCGCTTGATAATCAGTTCCTTGACCGCGCTCTCCGCGGCTTCCATCACCGCAGGATCGGCGCCCTCGACATAGATCGAATCGAGGTAGTCTTTCCCGAGGAGCCTATACATCGCAGTGCTGATGGGGACCACCACGGTGTCATCCTGGTCGCGAGGCCCCATGGCTCCTTTTTCGGGGAGGACCCCTATCACCTGAAAGTTGATGCGGTTGATCTTCACTGTCGAACCCACCGGGTTCACATCCCCGAACAGCGCGCGAGAGACGGTGGTCCCCAGGAGGGTGACCTTCTCGCGGCTCCTGACCTCCTCCGCGGTGAAGAATCTGCCCACAGTTGGATTCGAGGCCCGCAGGTCCTTGTAATCCACGCCCGTCCCCTCGACCTGGGTGTTCCAGTTCTTGTTGCCGTAGACCACCTGCGCGCGTCCCTGAACCGCCGGCGACACCCGCCGCACCTCTGAAAACTTTGCAATCGCATCGGCATCTTGAAGGGTAAGCCGCGTCACCGAACCAGCCTCGAGCGCCACGCCGTGAACCCGGTGGGAGCCCGAACGAACCATGAGGAGGTTGGACCCCATCGAGGCGAGCCTCTGGGCGATCGATTCCTTCGCGCCGCGGCCGAGGGCGAGCATCGCGATGACCGCGCCAACGCCGATGAGGATACCGAGCATCGAGAGCGAGGAACGCATCTTGTGGGAGCTGATCGCGCGAAGCGCCTGGCGTATATGGTCCCCTAATTCCGCCTTCCCCACTCCCGCGTGGGCACTGGCCATGAGGCTTTCGAACTGTCCCGTCGGGCGCGCCACATTATCTTCTCCAACCTCTGGGCCTTTCTGCTCGTCAGAGATGATCCGCCCGTCCCGCATGGAGATGATCCTCCTGGCACGCCTGGCGATCTCCGGCTCATGCGTAACGATGACGACCGTTTTCCCCTGTTTGTTCAGACCCTCGAGTATCTTAATGACCTCGGCCTCGCTCTTGCTGTCGAGGTTTCCCGTCGGCTCGTCCGCGAGGATGATGGGTGGTTCGTTGACAAGGGATCGCGCGATCGCCGCCCTCTGCTGTTCTCCCCCCGACATTTCCGTGGGTCGATGAGCAGCTCGCTCCGAGAGGCCGACCTCCCCCAGCCTGGCGCGCGCTTTTTCCTTCAGGTGGCGCTGACCGGCATAGATGAGCGGGAGCTCGACATTCTCCAATGCGCTGGCGTAGGGCAAGAGGTGGAACTGCTGAAAGACAAAACCCATCATCCTGTTCCTGAGCACCGCGAGCTGGTCGTCCGTGAGTTTGGTGAGCTCGCGTCCCCCCATCCTGTATGAGCCGGTGTCGGGCCTGTCCAGGCATCCGATGACGTGGAGGAGCGTAGATTTCCCCGAGCCGGAGGGGCCGATGATCGCCACAAACTCTCCCTCTTTGACTTTCAGCGAGAGATCCATGAGGGCGTGGACGCTCGCCTTCCCCATCTGGTATGTTTTGGATATGCGTGTCAGCTCCAGCATGCTGGCTTCCCTCGATAAAAAGATGGTTTCTCTCTACGATTACCTTGGCCTGGGCATGCTTGGCATGAACGGGTTACTCCCCGTCGCCGCGCCCTTCGGCAGTTTCTTCTTCGCACTCCTGATCACCACCGTATCATTGGTGGTGAGCCCCGAGACAATCTCCACATTCTTGTCGTCAGCAATCCCCAACGCAACCTTTTGTTTGACCGGCGTTTTCCCGTTCCCCTGGGCGAGCAGCACTTCCCCGCCTCTTTTCGTTCTCCTCACGGCCTCAAGCGGCAGGCAGAGGACATTCTCCTTGCTCGCCTCCACGATTTCCACGACCGCGCTCATCCCGGACCGGAAGACATCCGGCACTTTTTCCGGCAACACGTCCACCTCATAAATCGTGACGTTGTTGACGGTCTTGGACTCATAAGAAATGTGATCCACCCTCGATGGGGCCTTCACGTCAGGGTACGCATCGAGGCTGACGATGGCCTGCTGCCCGACCTTCACCTTGCCGACATCGGTCTCATCAACCAGGGCGTTGACGATGAGGCGGTCGGAGAGCACGAGCACGGGGGTCGTCGAAGTGACCGTCTGCCCCGGCTCCACCGCGCGCACAATCACGTCCCCGTCAATCGGGGATATCAACGGCGTGGGCTTGTACACATCACTCCAGTATTTCAGCGCTTCCGCCCCCTGTGACCGCGCCGCGTCGAGCAGCGCCGCCCGCTCGGTCGAGCTCATCCAGGCGAGCATCTGGCCGATCTTCACCTTGTCCCCCTCGTGCACCAGTATTTCCTCGACCCGCCCGCCGATCGGCGGCTTTAACTCGAGGCGGTTCTGGGGCTCAACGTCGCCCGTCGTCGAGATGACCGCGCGGATATTGCAATAGAACGGGGTAATCTCGGTGATCGTCTCGTCGGCCCTTTTTTCGCGACGGATAATTAATATCGCGCCGACGATAATGACAATTGCCAGCGCACCAATCAAGTTTTTTAGTGTCATGTGACGCATACGTATCTCCAGTATCCTGTCGGTTATGCTGCGATTATGAACGGCCAATGGCTATATCAGGGCCGTGGTGACACGGGCTCGCTCTCCAGAGTGCCCCCCTGCGCCTGAACCCAGTTTGCCTCCGCAACCAGGGAAGCGGCCTCTACGACCAAAAATGCTTTCTTGGCCCTCACGAGCGCATCCTCGATGATTGTCCAGTCGTCGAAGAGGACCAACCCAATCTGATACTCGGCCCGGCTGATCTTCGCGCGCTCCTCGCCGGCGACCAGGTATTTCTGCTGCACCCCCACCTGCTCGAGGGCATCCTGGAGATCCGTCCAGGTTTTCTCCAGCGTCAGTATGACGCCATCCCGCCCGCTCTTCTCGTCCGCCACCGCCTGGTTGAGCACTGCCCGCGTCCGGTATACCTCCGATATGCGGTTTCGCCCCGTGAAGAGCGGGTAGCTGACATTCAGCCCCAGGGACCATTCATTCTTATTCGGCGGCCAGGTGTCCACCGCGACCTTTCCCGCCTGAATATTCCCGAACACCTGCGGAAAGAAATCAGCCTTGGCAGATTTCAGGCCGTAGCGCGCCGCATCCGTCAGGGCGATGAGTTTCTGCAGAAAGGGATTGGTGTCGGCCACATTCTCAAAATCCGGTCTCGCCGAGACCCGGTCCACCACGTCGAAAGTCCCTTCCGCAATGACCGGGATCAGGTGAGTGCGCCCCATCACCTTGCTCAACCGCCTCTGGCCAAGCAGGATGGCGCGCTCGGCCTGCTCGACGTCATACTCCGCCTGGGCGAGGTCCGCCTGTGCGAGGAGGAGCGACCCCCTGTGCTCCCTCCCCGCCTCATAACGCAACCGCACAAGGTCGGCGTTCTGCCGGCGGCGCTGCTCGATATCCCTCGTTATGTTCAGGAGCTCCTGGGCGCTAAGGAGGTCGGCGAAGGCATTTCGAAGGCTGAGCCTGACCTGTGAGGATGTGACGACATAACTGTACCGCGCAGCGGTAATCTCGTTGCCTGCACGCTCTACACTGAAGACGGTTTTGAATCCGTCGAAGAAGAGCTGTTTACCCGACAACTGCATGCTGTGTGCATTCGTGGTATCCAGACCGCTCCCCCCCTCCCTCCCGTCGTCCATCGATGCGTTTACCTGAGGGAAGAGCGGGCTGGCCTTGATAGACCTGTTGGCTTTTGACTGGGCTATAACCTCCATTGCGGAGACCAGGTCGGGATTGTACCTCTTGGCCTCCTGCACGCACGCCTTCCAGGCCATGACTTCCGCAGAAGACTCGCCCCTTGCCGCCGTGCCGCGGAGGATGAGAACGAGAGTCCATAGAATAATTGTGCCGCGCCTCATCTCCTCACCTGCTTTTTTTTGAAACCTTCTTCTCCAGCCGCGCAATCATCTTCGCCGCCTGTTTCAAAAAGGCGTTGAAATCGTCCGCGCGCATGAGGCCGATGATCTTTCGCTCGGGCTTGACCATCACCATGAGCCGCTCGCCGGGCCGGATCCGCAATAGCTCCCTCACCTCGGCGGGTATGACAATCTGTCCCCGCTCACCCACCGTTGCGGTGCCGTGCACCTTGCCTCTGAATATTCCGTTCATCTCACGACCCTCCCGCCTGATAGCAGGCCGGTTGTCAGGCAATATGATATGTATGAATAGTATGATATATCTACTGCCGGCGCCAATCAATATAAAAACTACCGTATGACTGCATATATAAAAATAGCGCCCGGTCTACGCTCCCTTCTTGCCAACCTCATTCGCACACTCGCGCGCGGATTACATCAGTTTTTCATAATAGCGATAAAGCCTCTTGCGCAGATTGTTCTTGGCCCGGTGAAGCAAGGCATCGACGGCTGACACCGTTGTCCCAAGAATTTCCGCAATTTCTTTATTGGAAAAGTCATGATACTTGCTCAGCGTGATGGCCATTCTCTGGTTTTCCGGCAATATGCCTAATGCATGCTGCAGAACGCGATATCGTTCCCGCCTTTCCATCTCGGCATCCGGGAGGCTGCTGCGGGGGGCGGGAAGTTTCTCGATCTGATTGTCTATGCCTATCAATGTTTGAATGAATCCGAACCTTTTTCTCCTGTTTATCCTCCGGATAAAATCCAGGGACTTGGCCACTGCGATCCGATAAATCCAGGTGGACAATTTTGACTCTCCCCGAAAATCGGAAATGGACCGGTAGACCTTAATAAAGACTTCCTGGGCTATATCCTCGGCATCTTCTCGGATAAAGACGAACCTGTAGCATATATTGATAACCAGCTCCTGATGGAGTTCCACAAGTCGTTTAAATGCTTCCGGGTTCCCGTCTTTTAAATCTTGCAGCAGTTCCAAATCTTCCATGGACATCGCAGCCCCTTTATAACACCCCACACCGCAACAAGATGGAAGGCACGATGTCCGGGATGCTCCGGACCTCGCCTCGCAACCAACGATGAATCGATGGGATACCGCGGTGACAGTCCGGGAGCTTATCCGAATCAGGTATCCATGTGCAGAACAATGTGCTGACGGTTGTCCTCACCATGGTGGCGGCTCGCCCCGCGGGCCAGGCCCGGGTGGCTCGTGATGTTCGGGGGGGCCGTGATCTTCGGGCGGGCCATGATCTTCGGGAGCGACCGGGGGAGCGAACATCCTGAGAAGATCGTGAATGAGCGCGGCGAACTCTCTCTCATGCTCGGGCCGGCACACGGATTTAATATCCTGGAAGTGCATAAACAGGAGGTGTGCCTTCTGAGCTTCCTTCGTGCCGATTTCGCCCGCCAGTTCATTCACCTTCGCGTAATCGGGCGAAGGAACAAGGAGTTGCTCCATGACCGCTTTCAGGAGATCATTGATTTCGCGTTGGAGGGCATCCGCACGGGCAAAAAACTGTTTTTGCTGAGCTTCAACCTGCTCCGACTGTTGCTTTGTGAGTTTCAGCTCCTTTTCGATAAAACGTGTGATGTCGGGCCCTCTCCTTCCGCCATGGGGAAATGGTCCCATGCGAGGCCGCATCCGCTGTTGATACCACACCGTTCCGAGGGCGCACAGGTTCAGAACAACAAGAATGGCGATCGCCCAGGCAGTTGCCCGCTTTTTCGTAAGAATGTCCATGCTGTTCCCTCCTCTCAGACCGTCAATAACCGTAGCCGCCTTGATAGAGCGAATACTTACTGGCGAATGCCGTCAGGCTTTCCTCTCGACTCTCCGATTGAGACCCGCTCTCTTGAAAAAAACATATCCCCAAAACAACATTGAGCGTCACAAGGAGCGCCAGGAGCGCAGGGCGCAGTGTGCGCCCACTTAAAATCATGGCGATCATCCCCTCCCTTTGCGCTCCGAGGCCCCCAAGCCTCCCCTGAAGACGCGTGTAGAAGAATGGATTGCCCGCAATTGTTTCAATCTCGTCAAAACACCGAAGCGTTTCTCCGACTTCCCGTTCGATCAGCTCTTTCCTGTCCGCTATCTTCCGCATATACAAACCCCTTTTGCTTTCCACTATATTTGACGTCATTTCCTCAATAAACTTGCGCACTATTTACATCACGCAAGAATCAGAGTCTATAGTCACCTTCTTGAAACCATATTTTACCAGAGAGAGCCAGTTCTTTACCAACTGGTTATCGTTATAAGGTAAGATCGGTTTGGGGAGCGAGGGGAAGAGCCAAAGCGCGAGGAGAGCAGCTCTATGGTCATGGGGCCAGGGGGAAGAATGGCCATGCTTCGCCTGAGGATGAGTATCTGATGAGCAGCGGTCCTGCCGGCGGACGTGAATGTGGAGCTGCCCTTGCCGCCGGGCAGCTCCACATTCTCCGTTCATCCCTGCCGGGGCGATTGGCTAAACCGCCTGCAGGGCTTCATTCTCATCACTGTTGAAAAGGACGGGGACCCTCGTCTTGCGGCGATAGATCCTGACCCTCAAAGCCGGGTCCATGCCAGCGGCGTGCATCCCGGTCAGGAGGACGCTGTCCCTGCATTTTGGAAAGAACTTCATCGCCCAATATGCTCCTCACCTGCAGTCCGGAGGCGATGTCCAGTTTGAAGAGCTCGCCGCGCACCTGATTGAGCGCATCCACTGCCTTCAGCACGACCTTCTCATCCACCGGGCGTGACCTCATGGAATAATTCAACGTCAACTCCTCCTTCTCTATGTCAGCCCTCAGATCAATTCGCTTCTGCTGCTGTTCATACTCGACCTGCATCAGAGCATTGATCTGCTTTTCAGTAGCCCCGGCCTTCGCCAATTGCTCAGGCGCTGGCATCGGAGGATGCGGTGGGCATCCCGGTACCGGCGCTCCGACACATTCCCCGCCCGGCCCGCCCGGCCCACCCGGCCCCTTAGCGTCGCGCGGTCCGAACGGACCTGCCAGAATCACCGTGGCAGCCAGCGAGGCGATAACGAATGCTGCAATGAATACTGTTACGACCTTCATTTTGAACCTCCTTTCGGTTCGATCGTTCCTGTTGTTGACGGTTAAAATTACGCTCCTTGCGGTGTTGGTGTCTCACCTCCTTTCGATATGCCCTTGATCTGCAGAGATACACCCCACTAGATGCCTCCGCTTTTCCTTTTTACTTGATCAGACGATATGGACATTACATTTCGCTGGATTACAGAACCATAATGCCGCCTTGATAGAGCGAATACTTACTGGCGAATGCCGTCAGGCTTTCCTCTCGACTCTCCGATTGAGACCCGCTCTCTTGAAAAAGACATACCCCCGAAACAACATTGAGCGTCACAAGGAGCGCCAGGAGCGCAGGGCGCAGTGTGCGCCCACTTAAAATCATGGCGATCATCCCCTCCCTTTGCGCTCCGAGGCCCCCAAGCCTCCCCTGAAGACTCGTGTAGAAGAATGGATTGCCCGCAATTGTTTCAATCTCGTCAAAACACCGAAGCGTTTCCCCGACTTCCCGTTCGATCAGCTCTTTCCTGTCCGCTATCTTCCGCATATACAAACCCCTTTTGCTTTCCACTATATTTGACGTCATTTCCTCAATATACTTGCGCACTATCTGCAATAATTTTTGTACGTATGAGAGTCATCTATTTGGGCAAATACGCGGCGCTGATGTTTTTAATGCCTGTCACTGCAGCCGGAATCTCGTCTCTCCCATATAATTTGATTCGGCTCGGCGGGGACGCTATACTGGTGGCCATTTTTATAAAAGATATTTATGGTTCTCCACCAGCCTTGGCGTTCGCGGTGGTGCATCGCAGGGGATAGCAGATGAATGAAATCGGGGAATCACTGGTACGGCTGAGCAACATCGCATGGGGCCCTCCCATGCTGATTCTGCTCTTTGGCACCCACATCTACCTTACCTTCAGGCTCCGCGTGATCCAGAGATATACCTGGAGGGCGATAAAAATCTCCCTCTCTCGCACACGCGAGGGGGAGGGCGATATCAGCCACTTTGGCGCGCTGATGACGGCGCTCGCCGCCACCATCGGCACCGGTAACATCGTGGGCGTTGCCACTGCGGTCGCCGCCGGCGGGCCTGGCGCGGTGCTCTGGATGTGGCTCACGGGTGTCTTCGGGATCGCAACCAAATACGCGGAGGCGGTGCTATCGGTAAAATATCGCGTGACCACGAGAGACGGCTGCATGGCCGGCGGGCCCATGTACGTACTCGATCGGGGGATGCACTGCCGCTGGCTCGGCCTCATCTTCGCCGCGCTCACCGCGATCGCCGCATTCGGCATCGGCAACATGGTGCAGGCCAACTCCATCTCCACCATGGTCTATGAGACCTTTCACATTTCGACATGGATTACCGGCATCATCATGACCGTGCTCACCGGTTTCGTCATGCTCAAGGGGATCAAATCAATCGCCCGCGTGTGCGAGGTCCTGGTGCCGTTTATGGCGATCTTCTATATCGGCGGCTGTCTCATACTCCTCACCATGAAGTTCGACTCCATCCCGGCAACCATTCACCTGATTTTCACGAGCGCCTTCACCGGTCACGCTGCGATGGGCGGTTTCGTGGGCGCAGGAGTCAGGGATGCGATCCGCTACGGCATCGCGCGGGGACTTTTCTCGAACGAGTCCGGCATGGGGAGCGCACCGATCGTGGCCGCCGCGGCTCAGACCAGGAACCCCGTCAGGCAGGCGCTCGTCTCCTCCACCGGGACGTTCTGGGATACCGTGGTGGTGTGCGCCCTCACCGGCCTCGTCATCGTGAACTCGGGGGAGTGGGTAAAAGGCCTGCAGGGCGCCGGCCTCACGAGAGCCGCCTTCACCGGCATTCCTCTCATCGGCCCTGCCGTCCTGACGGTGGGCTTATTCACGTTCGTCGCGTCGACGATTTTCGGCTGGTGCTACTATGGTGAGAAGGCGGTTGAGTACCTGCTGGGGACGTACGCGGTCGAGGGGTACCGGCGCCTCTGGGTCGCCGCGGTGATGGTCGGGTCGGTGGTGTCGCTCCCCTCGGTCTGGTCTTTTGCGGATATCGCGAACGCGCTCATGGCCATCCCGAATCTGATTTCCCTTCTGGTGCTGAGCGGGGTGGTCGTCGCAGAAACGCGCGCGCATCTCTGGGGGGAAATTAACTTTCGTATTCCACCACGGAGACACGGAGGGCACGGAGATGGTGCATAGGGTTACTGCATGTTGGTGTATAAACCACTGAGGACACTGAATACACAGAGTAGTGTTCTGGTGTTTCAGCGGTTTCTGTGTTTACAGTGGTGCTGAACTGTCCTGGTAGTCTCAGTCGCTTTCTATCCCTCCGTGTTCTCCGTGCCTCCGTGGTAACACTCGTTTAATCTTTTTCTTCGTGGAAATCTTCGCCGCCGTAATCCTATCTTGACTGCGCACGGAGAGCTGTACTATCATACGCTCTATCTGAACCATCGCGGTGGAGGGGCTCTCACGCCGCCACGTACCGCACGGAGGATGAGCTATGGCCGAAGCACTGGGAATGATCGAGACGCGTGGGTTTGCCGCCATGGTCGAGGCGTCCGATGCCATGGTAAAGGCAGCCAAGGTTGAACTGGTGAGCTATGAGAAGATCGGGGGGGGCTATGTCACCGCCATCGTTCGGGGCGACGTCGCGGCGGTTCGCGCAGCCGTTGAAGCCGGCGCGCGCGGAGCGGAGAAAGTCGGAGAGCTCGTCTCCGTGCACGTGATACCGAGGCCGCACGCAAATGTGGACGCCGTCCTGCCCCTGGGCCGCCCCCAGGCGGAGGATTGACCACACTCCTCCCAACTCCCTCCCCCAATCCCCATTATTGGGATTTGGGATTTGGGATTTGGGATTTTATCTGGGATTTATCCCGGAGGGATTGATGCAGCTCGGCATAGTGATGGGAACGGTCGTCTCGACGAATAAGAGCGAGAACATTCAGGGATTGAAGCTCCTGCTCGTCCAACAGCTCTCTCACACCAACAAGCAGCTCAATAACTATGTCGTCGCCGTCGACGTCGTGCAGGCGGGGATCGGCGACGTGGTGCTCTACTCAGAGGGGAGCTCCTGCCGGCAGACACAGCTCACCGACAAGAGGCCCGTCGACGGCGTGGTCATGGCGGTCGTTGACACGTGGGAAGTCGGGGGAAAAGAGATATACAACAAATCCCAGGCAGACACATTACAGAAATAATTTGCACCTGATCTTACTGATATACCTGATGCTTCATAGCAATCAGAGTAATCAGGTGCAATAACTGAACATGAAAATCGGCAAAGTGATCGGCACGGTGGTGGCGAGCAGCAAGGTGGACTCGCTCACGGGAGTGAAACTGCTCCTCGTACAGCCGCTTGACGAAGACGGCGCGCCCTCCGGCGAGCCGGTCGTGGCATGCGACACACAGCAATCAGGTCCCGGCGAAACGGTTTTCTACATCGGGGGACGCGAGGCATCGCTGCCGCTGCCGGAGCCGTTCAACCCATCGGACGCCACGATTACCGGGATCATCGACAGGGTGACAAGAGAAGTGAAATAATCTGCACCTGATCTTACTGATATACCTGATGCTTCAGAGCAATCAGAGTAATCAGGTGCAATAACTGAACATGAAAATCGGAAAAGTCATCGGCACGGTGGTGGCAACGCTGAAGCACGAGGGATTCAATGGGCGGAAGCTCCTCCTCGTGCGCCCCGAGGATCCTCACGGCAAGAAAACGGAGACGCCCGTCGTCGCCGTGGATACGGTCCGGGCGGGCGTGGGTGACCATGTGCTCTTCGTGGACGAGGGGAACTCCGCCCGGCAGGTTCTCGACTGGACCGATGGCTGCGTCAGGGCAGTCATCGTGGGCTACATCGACGAGGTGAACCTCGCCGAAAATCCCAAATCCCCCCTCGGCTTCGCTCGGGACAAGCGCATCCCAAATCCCAAGCAAATTTCAAACCATCGACCTGCCCGATAAACCTGCGGAGAAAATCGTCGGCAGCGAAGGTCATGAGAAGCTCGACCAACTTCACCACGAGATTATTTATTATGACGTGACCAGCCCGGCCCCTGACGTCCACATTTTGGCACGATTGACGCCCTGCGATTATGGTGCTATCATTTTAGCGGGACGAAAGGAGGGGGCTTGAAAGATATGAAGAAATACGCCGGACGCGCAATAGCTATCTGCAAGGATACGCAGCATGAAAGGCCGATAATACTCACTTGTCTGGAATACAAAGACGCTGGCCACTTTATCGCTCATTGCCTTGAATTCGACCTCGTGGCTCAAGGGGGGAGCCTCGGCGAAGCAAGGGAAAATCTTGCTGATTTGATCTCATCCCAAGTCACGTTCGCATCCGAAAAGGGGCTACTGCCTAAATCCCTCTTTCATCCCGCCCCTGCGCGGTACTGGCAGATATATTTTGAGCATAGAGCAAAGCTCGCGCGGCAGTATATCCTCAAGCGGAAATCCATCTCGCCGAGGGTGATCCTGGACAAGATGAGCTGCGCTTATGCACACGTCTGACAAGCCCCTTACCTATGGCGAGCTCCTCAGAATCGTAAGTCGGTTCAGCATCGAGATTAAAGAGCGCGGCAACAAATGCTTCCTTTTTCACCCAGACATCAATGGTAGACCGGCCATTTATACGCTGCACAAACCGCATAGGAAGAACGACGAGTATTCCCGTCCAGTAGTAGCCGCAATCAGGAGACGGTTCGGTATCTCTCTGGATGATTTCTATTCCAAGAAGTAAAGCATGATGGGAAAATGATTTGATTGGAAGTTGGAACTTATCTGGGACTTGGGATTTGCTCCTCAGGGGTTCTCGTCCCGAGACCTCGTTCGGGGTCGAGGGAGGATTTGGGATTTAATTTCTCCAGCTCTCCCCTCGCCATAACCGCAATCTCTTCCGCGGCGCGCGGCGCGTCCAAGAGACGCGCCTCTTTCGAACCTCGGTGCTTGATCTCAATCTTCCCCTGGGCAAGCCCCTTCGGCCCAACGATGACCCTCAGCGGGATCCCGACGAGATCGGCGTCCTTGAACTTGACCCCCGGCCGTTCATCGCGGTCGTCCAGGAGTACCTCGACACCCTTCTCACCCAGCGCCCGGTAGAGCTCCCCGGCAACCTTCATCGTCTCCTCATCGCTCACGTTCATGGGGATGATCTCGACATGGTATGGCGCGATTGACATCGGCCATATTATCCCGTTCTCATCGTGGTGCTGCTCGATAGTGGCGGCGGCGGTTCTGGTGACGCCGATCCCGTAGCAGCCCATGACGAACGGCTTCGCGACGCCATCCTTGTCCGAAAATGTCGCCCCCATCGATTCGCTGTATTTCTTCCCCAATTTGAATATCTGACCCACCTCGATCCCGCGGTAGGCGGTGAGCGCCTGTCCGCACTGCGGGCATTTATCCCCCTCGCGCACGAGGAGGAGATCGTGCCATTCATCAACGGAGAAATCCCTCCCCTCGCACACACCCGTGAGATGGTAATCTGTTTTGTTTGCGCCCGTGACACCGTTGCAGATGCCCTCAATGGTAACTTTATCTGCAATGACACGAACCGTGCTCCCCTGCAGTCGGAGCTTGACCGGCCCCGCGAAACCCAGGGGAGCGCCGGTGATTTTATAAATGGTCTCCTCGCCGGCGAGCGCGACCTCGTGCGACCTCAGCGCCTTCTGGAGCTTCGCCTCGTTCACGTCACGATCTCCGCGAATGAGCACGACAACCCCCTTCCCCGCCGCTTCGTAGACGAGGGTTTTAATGAGCTTCTCGGGCGGGACCTTGAGGAAAGCCGCCACCTCCTCCACCGTCTTGTACCCCGGCGTGTGGACCTCGCGCAATCCCTCCATCGGCTCCTTGAGTTTCGTGGGGATTGGCGGGTTGCCGATGGCGGTGTCAGTGGTTGCGGCGTACCCGCATTTCGTGTCCGGGCAGGAGATCACCACTGTTTCTCCGGATGAGGCGAGCACCATAAACTCATGTGTCACCTTCCCCCCCATGATCCCGGGGTCGGCAAGCACCGCCCTGAAGTTGAGGCCGCACCGGGCGAATATCCGCGAGTACGCCTCGTTCATGACCTGGTAGTAGTCGTCGAGGGACTCCTCATCCCGATGGAAAGAATACGCGTCCTTCATGGTGAACTCACGCCCGCGCATGACTCCGAAACGGGGCCGGACCTCATCACGGAACTTCGTCTGGATCTGGTAGAGGCAGAGGGGAAGCTCCTGGTACGATCGCACCTCACCCCGGACCGTGTGTGTGATGATTTCCTCGTGCGTGGGGCCGAGCGCGAACTCCCTCTCGTGCCGGTCCTTCAGGCGCATGAGCTCCTTGCCATACTCGTCCCAGCGGCCGCTCTCCTTCCAGAGCTCTGCGGGGCTGAGGATGGGGAGAAGCAGCTCCTGGGCGCCCGCGCGGTCCATCTCCTCGCGCACAATCTGCTCCACCTTCCTGATCGTGCGCCAGCCGAGGGGGAGGTAGGTATAAATCCCCGCGCCGAGTTTGCGCATCATCCCTGCGCGGATCATGAGCTTGTGGCTTACGATCTCAGCCTCAGCCGGGTCTTCTTTCAGCGTCGGTATGAATGCCTTTGTCCAGAGCATGGTTTCAAATCCCAAATCCCAATCTCTAAATCCCAAATCCCAAATCCCAAATTCCAATAATGTTAAAAACTACTATAAAAAGCGTGCCGGGCTGCCGGAGTCTCTTCCGCCCCGCAGAGATGCTATTCTACCCGCTTTTCACATAGTGTAAAGCCCTTGTGCAAGGAGGACTTTATTATTGAATAAGGACTTCCGCCATGGTCATCCCAAGTGCACGGCGGGGAAGTGGCTCCGCGTACAGTGGGAACAGGCCAAGATAGATTTTATAAACCCCGGGGGAGATACGCGGTTTGATCATCGTCTCGGTCAGCGTCTCGCACCACACGCTCTTCAGTCCCCTGCGTCTGCCGATGAACGGTGAGATCCCCGGAGCCAGCTTCCGCCTCTTCGTAAAAGAAAGCTCCTGCCCCGATGGCGTGACGATCACCGCATACGCTTTAAACGGGCCGTCCACGGGACCGACAATCGCGTCGAGAGAGAACGGGCTCCCCCTCGTCACGCGTGCGCTGCTCGGGGCTGCGTAGATGTTCGCGAGCGGCGGGAGGCCCAATATTTTCCTCGCCTCCTCCGGCGTGGCGATCGGCCGCTGTGCCGCCCGGGCCATGGAGATCGACTGTCTGAGATAATCCAGATTCGTCGGCTTCCGCTTGTACGGCCATCCCGAGCTATCGTGAAGCCCAAGGCGCAGATGGCCGCCCCTTGAAATCGTCTCGCGTATAATGCCCATCGCCTGCTGACCCACGGCAACGGTCACGGGGTTATCCTCCTCGCGTGTTGAATCGAATTCGATCCGCTTATTGCAGCGGACCCACTCCTCGACTTCCTTCCCCGCTCCCCCGAGATCGCAATCGATGATGAGATCCGGCGCCGCGGCGAGCACCTCGCGGAGGAGCGCGCGATAGTTATTCACGTCGCGGTCAAAATGATAGTCAGCCGGCGAACTCTCCGCGGCAATCGGCTGTAGACGCACCATTGATGCCCCGATCTGAGCGCACGTTTTAATCTCCTCAAGATACTCTTTCCGGCGCGCGGGGGTTTCGCGCGATATCGCGCCGCCCGGTTCAGGGAGCAGGGCGACCTCTATGATCAGGGGGGGGCCTTTACGCGCCGCTTTCTGTGCCGTACGACGCGTGACACCCCCGGCAGGCGCCCTCGTGACCTGCGGATCAATGCTGACGCATCCGCACACAACGAGAAATAGAATGGCGAAGCTATTGATTGCTCTCACGCTTTTCCCCTCTCATCCTCCCCTCCATCTCATTCAGTCTCCACTCGATTGATGAGAGGACCCAGAACATGAAATGCATCTGCCTCAAAAACGTATGGAGCAGGTACATGATCTTGACCGAGATGAGAATGACGCCGATCTCGATCATCGGCAGCACGAGCCTCCCGTGGGTGACGATCGAGATAAGAAAACAGACAGCAATGACCAACCCGAAGAGCACATTGAACAGCTTATGCCTGAAGGTGGGAACGCCTCCGATCTTGCCGATGATGGCGCGTATGCGTTCCTTTTCGCGCTTGAACTGTTCGATCTCCTCGGCGAGGGTGTGCTCCTTCTCGCGATCTATCCGCGCTGACTCATCGTTCCTCATGCGCCATACCATAGCAGCTCCGAAGCCTGCGTTCAACCATAAAAACCCCCCTCATGACCTGCGATTTTTTCCTGCGATTTTTTCTATCCAACCGGTTTAAAATAACATAAACTACGTGGCGCATCAATCGACGAAAGTGCCCATTGAAAAAAGATGTGGCTCAACATCGTATTTAACCTCTGCACCATACTCTTTGCCCTCGCCGCCCTGTATGTTTTCCTCATCGGCGATATCGCCCTGCGCCTCGGAGAGGTGCGCCTCAGATGCCACCATCTCCTCACGCCGCTCTTATACCTCATCATCCTGCTCTTTCTCAAGCTGATATTTGCCAGGCAGGCACCGTTCGCGCGCATAAAATCCTGGTTTGAGAGGAACAGGCGAACCATCCTCCTCGCGCTCCTGATCACCGCAGCATCCGCGCTCCCCCGCTTCTGGAATCTCGGCGGCCACAGCCTTGAGCCCGACGAGCTCCCCTGGATAGAGCACGGGAAAAACCTCATTGCCAATCTGCGCGCGCGCGAATTTAAAAAAGCGACCTCCCGCCTGTCTTATCCGGGAGTGCTCCCCGCGGCGCTCATCGGCTCCTCCCACATCTACCTTGGCAAAAATACTTCGCGCCTCAGCTTTGATCTCCTGCCCCCGCTCGTCGCGGCGCGATTCCCGATTGCCCTTGTCGGAACCGCGACCGGTCTCCTCCTCTACCTCCTCGGCCGCATAGCGTGGGGCGATGAGACGGCATTCTGGGCCGCCCTTATGCTCTCATTCTATCCCCAGCATATCGCGCTCTCCCGCGTCGCCCACGTGGACTCCACGCTCACCCTCTGCTTCATGCTCTCGCTGCTGTGCTACCTCATCTACACCGACCGCCGCCGCCTTCCGTGGAAGATCGCATCCTCGATCTGCTTCGCACTCGCCCTTCTCACCAAGGCGACCGCCGTGTCAATCCCCCTCATACTGTTCACATGGAAGGCCGTCGTGCGCCTGCGGAAGCGTGACGACAGTTTCCGCTTCTGGGAGGTGAGTGATCTCGGCTGGCTCGGCCTCGCGCTCGCCCTCTACTTTCTGCTTTTTACCCGACTGTGGTATGAACCCCACGAAATCTTCTGGAGCAACTATGTGCGCTATCTTCCTCCGACCGCAGGGCTCGTTGCGACAATCAACATGCTCGCCGACCTCCCCTGGCTGCAAACAGGGGGTGTACTTCTCTGCGCGTACATACTGTTCACCGTGGCGGCGAGGGTGTGGGGAAAACGCGCGACTGATTTCCTGACGTCTCGCTCGCTGCGCTCGGGAGCAGCTCTGCTGTTTCTCTGCTTCGTGTTCATCCAGATCTTCCGGAAGCCTATAGTAAATGAACTACTGCACCTATCCGCGATGTCCTATCTGGGAGACATCGGCCACGTAAAGTACTGGATGGGGAGGATCGTCACTCATCCACCCGGCTGGTTTTATCTTTTCATGCTCCTCATCTGCACCCCGCCGCTCATGCTCCTGCTTCTGGTCAGCGGCCTCATCCGGCCCTGCGTAGCGCGGAGTGGGGAGCGCGCCGGGGACCGCGGATACCTGCTCTGCCTTATCGCTTCCGTTATGTTCATCACCATCATGAGTCTGGGACACAAAATGGCGCTCCGCTACATTGCCCCTGTGATGCCGTGTCTATGCCTCATCTCGGCAAGCGGCCTCGTGGGAATAATGAACTGTTTCCCTGCGCTCGCTCTCCCGGGACGCGCGGCCGTCCGCAGCGCGATAGTACTGCCGCTCATAGCCTCCCTCATCGTACCCCTCGTCAAGGTCGCTCCCTTCTATGGCATATACTGCAATTTCTTGGTGGGCGGGCCGGCTGGAGCATCCCGTCGTGTCTCACTGGGATTCGGCGTGGGGACAAAGGAAGCCGTGGCGTATCTCAAGGCGCACGCAAAGAGTGGAGATTCCATCTTCGCCGTGGGAATTGCAGGCGACTTCAGGTATCACTGGGCTCACGATCCGCCCGCCGCCCCCCCCGATGTCCTTATCAATGCGGCGAAACCGTCCCATGGTGACTGGCTGGTGATTCCCCTGGGGCACCGGATGAGAAATCCGAGGATAGAAAAGTTCCTTCAGACTCACACGCCGAAGAAGGTGTACACGGTGACAAAAAGCGGCGTTGGTTTCGTGGATATTTACAGACTCGGATATGAGCCCGCGTCGGTGACACCGCAGTGAAGGAATGTCCCGTCCATTAACTCGTGCCTGATCGCTTCAGCGAGCCGCCGGGCAGCGGCCCTGTCCTCCGCGATCCCGAACACGCTCGGCCCGCTCCCGCTCATGCACGCGCCGAGTGCGCCATGTTTCCGTAGCGCCCGCTTGAGTCTCTCTACCTCCCGCATCTGCGGGCCCACGCTGGACTCAAGGCGATTGTAGAGCGCGCCGCTCAGTCTCACCGGATCGCCGGAGGCGAGGGCGTTGAGGAACTCATCCTCACCGACGTGCGGTTCTCCGACAGCGGGAGTGAGCGCGGCGTACACGTCAGCGGTTGAAACGGCTATCGGCGGCGTTACGAGTACATACGGGTATGACGCGGCATGCTCCAGCGCGGTCACGTTCTCCCCTCTCCCCGCGCACAGCGCCGTCCCCGCGTTGATAAAAAATGGGACATCCGAACCGAGCCGGGCCCCAATCTTCTCCAGTTCCCCCGGGGCCATCTCCAGCCCCCAGAGCTCGTTGAGGCCGCGCAGCACTCCCGCCGCGTCGCTGCTCCCACCCCCGAGCCCCGCGGCGACGGGGATCTTCTTGGTGAGCGTGATGCGAACCCCCCTGCCGCGCCGGGCGTGGCGGCGCATCTCGTCGGCGGCGCGCCAGCAGAGATTGCGCGAGCCAACAGGGAGGGAGGGCAGGTCGCAGGAGACGCTGATCAACTCACCCTGTTCCTCGAGGGAGAGCGCGTCGTAGAGGTCTATCGCCTGCATGACGGTGCGGATCTCGTGGAAACCGTCCGATCTTTTTCCCCGCACGTCAAGGTAGAAATTGATCTTGGCGGGGCAGCGGATGGAAACGGAATGCTTCACAGTGATAATTCTTTCCAGGCAGGGCAGTGCGTGTACGTTAGGCTTTAAACTTTCTGCTTATTGCCGCTCGTGCACCACTTCTTTCTTTCCACCCTTCCCCGGCTCCCCCGCGGGGTGTTTAATTTCAAGCCTGCTGCGGAGCGCGTCGATCTTCTGCTTCACCGCTTCATTCTTGGGATCGAGCTTCAAGGATTTGTTCCACTCCTCCATCGCCTCTTTCCACATCTTGTTTTCGTGATACGCGTCGCCGAGGTGATCGAGGACCACGGGATCGTCCCCGACGAGCTTCGCGGCCCGCTGGATCGCTTTCAACGCCTCGCTATACTTGCCCTGTTTGTAATACACCCAGCCCAGGCTGTCAATGTATGCCCCGTTGTCAGCGTCAATGGCCAATGCCTTCCCGATGAGCACCTCGGCCTCATCGAGGCGCATCCCTTTTTCAGCGTACATGTATCCGAGGTAGTTATATGCCTCGGCGTTATTTGGATTCAGCTCGATCGTTTTCTTGAATTCCGCAACCGCCTCATCGAAGCGGCCCAGTTTCTCGTACGCGCCCCCGGTGTAAAAGTGAACCGTGCTGCCGTCGGCTCCGAGCTTCAGCGCCCGACCATAGGCTTCAATCGCCTTCGCATAGTCACCCATCGCTCCATAGGCGAGCCCCAGGTAGAAATGCAGCGCTGACGACTCAAGTCCCTCCGCACAAGCCTCCTCGAGGAGATCCACCGCTTCCTCTTTCTTATCCTCCATGAGGTAAATCTGCGCCAGGGCGAGGTAGCCTCGAACCTCGTGTGGCATGAGTTCAATGAGGAGCTGGAAACGACTCTCTGCCTTATCAAGCTCGCCCTGCTCCTTGTAGAGATTGCCGAGGGAGGCGTATATCTCGAGCTTGAGCGGATAAATCTTGAGTGCTTTCTGGTATTCCTCGATCGCCTCCTCCCGCCGGTCGAGGAGATCGTACACCTGGGCAAGCTTATAGTGCGTGTCGAACACACCGGGCGCGAGTTCTGCTGCCCGTTTCAAGCCCTCCACGGCGGGGCTGATATTCTCCTCGCTGCAATAGAGCAGGCCGAGCTTGAACCAGAGCCTCCACTGATCGGGGCGGGCGCGGGTGGCCCTTTCAAACACCTTAATGGCGTCATCCCGGCGATCTTCGTTGAAATAGAGCTGACCGAGGGAAAGGTAGCCTTCCTCGTTTGTGGGATCTAATTTGATTGCTTCTTCAAATTCATTGACGGCTTTTTTGAGATCGCCATTCGCATAGTACGCCCTGCCCAGGAGCATGTGCGCATCGACGAGCGCACGATCTTTCTCAGTCGCCTTGCGACCCTCCTCTATGGCCCTCTTGAAATCCTGCCTCCGCAGGTACAGGTCACCGAGTTTGAGGTTGATCGCGGCTGCCCCGGGATCAAAGCTGAGGGCGGTGACAAATTCCTCGGTGGCGGCCTCCAGCTTTCCCTCCTTTTCCAGGAAAGCGCCGAGGGTGTAGTGCAGATATGCCTGCGGCCTATCCACGTACGCATAGGACGGCGACAGGGCTTTCGCCCGCGGCGCCGGGTGGAGACGGAGCCCGGCACACCCGAAGAGCGGAACGCACACGACCGCGATAAGGGCGACGCTTCGCGAAATCCTTAGCCGCCGCCCCTCGCTTGAATCACCAGCAGTTAAAAACCTACCTCTTCCGCTTCTTATGCCGGTCCTTCCTCATCCTTTTCTTGCGCTTGTGCTTCGAGATCTTGTGTTTCCTTTTCTTTCTGCCGCACGGCATGGCGATCACCCCCCCTGTTGAAATCCCAAGTCCCAAACTCCAAATCCAAAAATAAAAGTCCCCGCAACTATGTATGGTACCTTCATTTCCTTCGCTCCGTTATTGGGATTTTGGATTTGGGATTTAGCTTTTACGGTATTACCTTATTCAGCGGGTACTCGATGATCCCCTCCGCCCCCGCCTCCTTCAGCCTCGGCACAATGGAGCGAAATGCCTTTTCATCAAGTATGGTTTCAACCGCGTACCAGTCCTCTTCGCTCAATTTCGAAACCGTGGGTCTGCGGAGCGCCGGAAGGAGGGCGGTGACCATCTCCAGGGAGGCAGCCGGGACATTCATCTTCACACCGACCTTGGCCTCCGCGGCGAGCGCCCCCTTGAGCAGCATCGCGATCTGATTGATCTTGCCCCTTTTCCACTCATCCTTTAGGGAATCCCTGTTGGCAATGAGCCTCGTGGTAGATTCCAGGAGCGTATCGATCACCCTCAAGTTATGAGCCCGGAGCGAACTCCCGGTCTCCGTGAGTTCCACAATGGCGTCCACAAGCTGGGGGACCTTGACCTCCGTGGCTCCCCACGAAAACTCAACATGGGCGCTGACCCCCTTCTTTTTGAGATACTTCTTCGTAATGTTCACCACCTCGGTGGCGATACGCTTCCCCTCGAGGTCAGCCACCCCCTGGATGGATGAATCGTCCGGGACGGCGAGGACCCACCGCACGGGTCGGAACCCCTGCTTGCCGTACACAAGGTTCGCGACCTCTTCGACCTTCGAATCGTTCTCGAGAATCCAGTCGAGGCCGGTCAGGCCGATATCGAGAACCCCCTCCTCGACATAGCGGGAGATCTCCTGAGCCCTGATGAGCACCCCCTCAAGATCCTCATCGTCAATACGCGGGATGTACGACCGGCCGCTCACGCTTATCGCGAATCCCGCCTTGAGAAACAGGTCAAACGTGGATTCCTGCAAGCTCCCCTTGGGAAAGCCGATTGAGAGTTTCAACTCACTATTCCTTTCCTATCGGTATTGTTGCTCTGCAAAGCGATATAGTATCACACGATCAGCCGGCCGCGCAAAACAAATCCTTCGGGGATAAGGCCGCAGTTATGCTCTGGTGCCATTCCCGTCCCGCCAAGCGGGAGGAATCCAGCATCCACACTGGACTCCTGCTTGAGTTTATCCCGGCAAAAGCTTGGGCAGGAGTGACCGAGATGCGCCCTCTAGCCCACCCATAGTAATCAGTTTTGCAGGGGTAACGGTAAATGATGTTCGCCACGGATTTTCACGGATAACCATACGGATGGCCGCAGATGAAGCTTTCTTTTCATCTGTGAATATCCGTCATAATCCGTCCCGCTTAGCGGGATCCGTGGCCCCACTCTATAAGTGACCCCTTACCACCCATAGCTGATTTTCAGCGACTTCAGTGCCTTCAGTGGTTAAGCGTTTTTACCACCGAAGTAGTGTGCCTCCGCTCCGTGTACTCCGTGCCTCCGTGGTTAATCCTAAACGGCGCACCCCTCATAAGTGGCGGGGAGCCCGAACTTCCACCGCCCGCCGCCCTTGTGCTACCATAGCCCCATGCAGAAGACGATCGCTGTCTTCCTGATCTCCGCCGCCACCCTGCTGCTGGAGATCTCCTTCACGAGACTCCTCTCCGTCACACACTGGCACCACTTCGCGTTCCTCGTCATCAGCACCGCGCTCCTCGGCTTCGGGGCGAGCGGCGTTCTCCTCTCGGCGTGCGGAGAACGCTTAAAAAAGCACCGGAATGGCGCTCCCGCGCTGTGCGCGGCGCTATTCGCCGCGAGCGCGCCGGCGGTGTTCTTCGCCGGCAACCATCTCAACTTCAATGAGATCCTTTTTTCATGGGAAATCCGGCCGATATTTTCTTTCCTGCTGTTCTACCTCCTTTTCGCCATCCCGTTCTTCTGGTCCGGGTGCGCCCTCGGGAGCATCATGTATCTGGAGGCTTCTCAGATCGGGAGCGTCTACGCGGCGAGTTTGTACGGCTCGGCATTCGGCTGCGCGGCGATCTTCTTTTTATTCACGCCGTTTGGCGGCGTGAAAATCGTCTTCCTGTGCGCGCTGGGGGGGGCTGCTTCGGCAATCCTCTTCAACGGGAAATCACGTTCCTGGCTCACTGCGGGAGCCCTCGCTCTCGTGATCATCACCGCACTACTCCTCCGCCTCCTCTCCCCGCCCTTCGAGTTGCGCGTATCACAGTTCAAAGCACTGAGCTACTTCCTCTCCCTCCCCGACGGCGCCATCCTTGAGACGCGGTGGAACATGATCAGCCGGACCGACGTCGCGTCCAGCCGCTTTATCCGAATCCCTCCGGCGGGCCTGAGCCTCAACTTTAAAGGTGACATCCCGCGGCAGCTCGCGCTCACCTCGGACGCCGATTCACCGTCCCCGGTCACCGCCTCCAGCGGCGCTCCAGGGGAAATGGCATTTTCGCGCGCCGCCCTCGCCGCGCTCCCCTACCGCCTGCAAAGGACGGGGAGCGCGCTCATCATCGGCGCGGGGGGCGGGCTGGACGTCCTCACCGCGCGTTCCAGCGGTGTCTCTCTGATAGACGCCGTGGAGATAAACCCCGATGTCATCGAGCTCCTCACGAGCCGATTCGCCGCATATTCCGGCAGCCTCTTTTCACGGCCGGGGATACGCCTCATCCAGGCCGACGGTCGAAACTACCTGAGGCGGGTCGGGCGGCGCTATGACGCCATCCAGATCCCGATTATGGAATCCGTCGCCGCCTCATCCGCCGGCGTGCGCAGCTTCAGCGAAGACTACCTCTACACCGTCGAATCGTTTCGCGACTGTCTCACGCGACTCACCCCACGCGGCATCCTCTGCGTCGCTCGCTGGATCAAATACCCCCCGCGTGATTCCCTTCGCCTCCTCGGCCTCGGGCTGACCGCGCTGGAGTCGGGAGGCTTCCCGCGCCCGCACCGGCATCTCATGCTCATCCGGAGCTGGTCCACCACCGCGCTGCTCATGTCCCCTGGTGAATTTACCGACGCGGATATCCTGGCGGCGAAGGAGTTTTGCAGTGAAATGGGATTCGATCCCATCTACTTTCCGGGGATCACGCCGGCCGACGCCAACAGGAACAACAGGCTCCGTGAAGACCTCTACTTCATCTTCGCGACAGGGATGATCGACAAGAAGAGCAGGGCGCGGTTCTTCAGCGACTATTTCTTCGACGTCAGCCCGCCCACGGACGACAGGCCGTTTTTTTCCGACTTCTTCAAAGTGAAGGCGCTCCCGTATCTGTGGCGGAGCATGGGGAGGGAGTGGACGCCCTTCGCTGAGTGGGGCGAGCTGGTCCTGATCGCCCTCCTTTTGCAGGCAGCAGTGGTGTCAGCACTCCTGATCCTCATGCCGCTCATGTTCTCCGGATACCGGCACGCCTCGAGTCCGCGACCCTCCCCGACAGCGGCAGTGCGCTGTACGGGGACGAGAGAACTGCGGCTCCTGTGCTACTTCTTCATGATCGGCCTCGCGTTCATCACCGTTGAAATCATCTTCGTGCAGAAATTTGTCCTCTTCCTCGGCCACCCGGCTCACGCGATGAGTATCGTGCTCTCATCCCTCCTCCTCTGGGCCGGCCTCGGCAGCCGATGGACCGAACGGGGTGAACATCGCAGGCCGCTCGCGCTCCTGTGCGCCCTGCTCGCGGCCTACGCGTGCGGCCTCTCTCCGCTGCTCGCTATCGTGATCGGCCTCCCGATCCTCGCACGGATCGCGGTCGCCGTGGCGCTCATCTCGGCGCCGGCATTTTTGATGGGGACGGCATTCCCATCGGGGATCAGGGCAGCCTACGACCTCGCCCCCGCGCTCATCCCATGGCTGTGGGCGGTGAACGGCGCCGCGTCGGTGTTCGGCGCGGTGGGCGCGGTGTGCGTCGCCCGCGCCACCGGTTTCAGTGTTGTCATCGCGCTCTCCGGCGCGCTCTACGCGCTCGCCTCACTCGCCACCGCCGGCCTCCAGGGTAGGGGGCGTGCATCGCGCTCTGTGAGGCCTCGGTTGTGAGCGGTACGCCATTTAGCATTGACCACGGAGGCACGGAGAAAAACATGATAGGTTCTCATCGCGGATTTTCGCGGATATGCGCGGGTTAAATTCATTTTCTCACATCTCCCGGAGGGAATCGGTGTGTATCCGTGTTCATCCGTGGCTAATCGGTATTCTCCGCATTACACGTGTGCAAAACTTTTTTTGAGAAAGTTTTTCAAACTGCATGATTGTCTTATTAACACTGAGGACACTGAAAAATCTGTGTTCATCTGTGTCTATCCGTGTGAATCTGTGTCACACGTCAATCTCTGTGTCCCTGCCTACCGGCAGGCAGGCTCTGTGCTCTCTGTGGCTACTTGAATTTTGGTTGCGGCCCCGGTGTAATCGAGGAAATATCGGACTGCGCAATTTCATGTCGAGGGCGCTCCAGGAACTATGGTATACTGAGCGCGCTATGAAGATTCTCATGCATGTCGCCGCCTGGGCGGCGCTCCTTGTCGCATTCCCGCTCAATGCCGGAACAGATCCCTCCCGAGCCTCAGGGCAACCGCTTCCCGTGAAACAGGCGCCATCGAGACGGATTGACGGGGACGAATGCCAGCGGAGGCTCCTGAAGCAGCAGGAGATCAAAGAGGCGATCCGCGAAAAACGCGTCATCGTGGGCATGACGCAAAAAGAGGTGCGCTCGGCGTGGGGCTGGCCCGAGCTCACACACCCTGTCCAGGGAATTGATGAATCCACCGACCGGTGGACATTCAGGCGGAAGGGGCAGGGCATGGTGGACCTCTACTTCCAGAACGGCATCCTGGTGCGCATTGTCCGTTGAACTCCAGATGCCGCTCATCCCCCCGCGCCCGCAACTCGCACACCAGGAATTAACTACGACCAAATATATAAATTGACGTGCGCATTTGTTTGAAGTTAGTAACTGGAAACCGCGGTCCCTTCGTGCTAGACTATGCGTACCATGCCGTCTAATTTCTTCTGGTTTTCAAGCAACATGATCGCGGGTATGGAGCGGCCGGGGAGCCACTGCTCCATCGAGGACGACCTCGCCTTTTTGAAGCGCGCGGGGATAGAGATTGTGATCTCCCTGACCATCGATCCGCTCCAGAGGCTCGCCGCCGACCGATACGATTTTGAGCTCTTCCATATTCCGATCGCCGATGGCGCCGCGCCCACCATCGCGCAGATCGAGCATTTCGTGAGCTACCTCAACTACGGTCTGCGCGACGGGAAAAAGATGGTCGTCCACTGCGGGGCGGGATACGGGAGGACGGGGACGATGTTTGCGTGCTACCTGGTCAACCGCGGCGCGACCGCTGAGGGGGCGATCATGGAGATGCGGAAGAAAATGCCGCTCGCGATCGAAAACACGCAGCAGGAGGCGCGGATCGCCGACTACGAACGCTACCTGAATGGGAGAGAAACCAGGAGCGAGTAGCCGGCAGTTCGTCGCTCGCACACCCATCTGCATGACCGTTTGCTGGGTGGATTTTCTCATTGTATCATATCTCGATAGCTCGATGGCTCGATAGCTTAAGAGGAGGTCACCTACATGATGGACGCACTTGTCTCCCTCTGCAAACGGAGGGGGTTTATCTTTCAATCAAGCGAGATCTATGGGGGGCTCAACAGCTGCTGGGACTACGGCCCCCTCGGCGTCGAGCTCAAGAACAACATCAAGCGCTTCTGGTGGCGGTCCATGACCCAGCTCAGGGACGATGTCGTGGGGATCGACGCGGCAATCCTCATGCACCCGTCTGTCTGGGTCGCCTCGGGGCACGTCGAACAGTTCAGTGATCCGCTGGTCGATTGCAAGTCCTGCAAGCAGCGCTTCCGTGAAGATGAGATCAGTGGCGGCAAATGCCCCCGCTGCGGCTCGCGGGAGATCACCCCCCCGCGGCAGTTCAACCTCATGTTCAAGACCTACATGGGGCCCGTCGAGGAGGAGAGCGCGATCGTGTACCTCCGGCCGGAAACCGCCCAGGGCATCTACGTCAACTTTCTCAACGTGCTCACCCCCGCGCGCCAGAAGATACCCTTCGGCATCGCCCAGATCGGGAAGGCGTTCCGGAACGAGATCTCACCCGGCAACTTCATCTTCCGCACGCGCGAGTTCGAGCAGATGGAGATGCAGTTCTTCGTCAAACCGGGGACCGACATGGAGTGGCTGGAGAAGTGGAAGGCCGAGCGCCTCGCGTGGTACGGCGAGCTTGGTTTGAACAAGGACAAGCTGCGCCTGCACCAGCACCCCAACAAGGAGCTCGCCCACTACGCAAAGGACGCCTACGATATCGAATACGAGTTCCCCTTCGGGTGGAAGGAGCTCGAGGGGATTCACAACAGGACCGACTACGACCTCTCGCGGCACCAGACCCACTCGGGTAAGGACCTCTCGTACTTCGACGACGAGACCAAAGAGCGGTACATACCGTACATCATCGAAACCTCGGCCGGAGTTGACCGGACGCTCCTCACCTGCCTCGTGGATGCCTACCGGGAGGAGGAGGTGCGCGGGGAGAAACGGGTGGTGCTCAAGCTCCACCCGCGCATCGCGCCGATGAAGGCCGGCGTCTTCCCGCTCGTGAAGCGGGACGGCATGCCCGAAATCGCCCGCAGGGTCGAACATGAGCTCCGCACCCATATGCCCGTCTTCTACGATGAGACGGGCTCGATCGGGCGTCGCTACCGCAGGCAGGACGAAGCAGGGACGCCGTTCGGCATCACGGTTGACTCACAGACGCTCAAGGACAAGACCGTGACGGTGCGCGACCGCGACACGATGGCGCAGGAGAGGGTGAAGATCGGCGACCTGGTAGACGTCCTCCTGAAGCGGTTGTGCTGACGCTCCACGGATTACCACTAAAAGATCCGTGCGAATCTGTGAAATCCGTGGATAATAACATAAAGGGCTCATGACGGATTTTTGTGATGCTTATACCAGTCAGAACGAACACAATTCGCCACAAACGGCCTTATTTTTCGCATAAATCACGTTGTTTGCTTTTGTCCAGTATCTCCCAAGATAATAGGAGATTGGTTTTTCACTCCACCGTCTCGCCGCGGCGGGGGACCTCCGCGTTCCTCCCTGTCATCGCCCGAACCGCCTCCGCAAGGGCGACCGCCTGATCTTTTTCCCCGTGGACAAAGAAGTAGCGCGTGACCGCTCCGTCCGTTTCCTCAACGTACTTCAGCAGGATGATTGGGGTCAAACCCGAAGTTCTAAGTTTGAATTTGTTGAAATTCTAATCGCTCGCTTCGATAATCTCCCATCATCAGTATAGTAGGGTTTGACCCTGATGCCTCCCGGATTCGCGCCCTCGCGAAAATCCGTGTTCATCCGTGGCTTACCATTAAAGCTGTAGTTCCACTGTCTCGCCGCGACGCGGGACCTCCGCGTTCCTCCCTGTCATCGCCCGAACCGCCTCCGCAAGGGCGACCGCCTGATCTTTTTCCCCGTGGACAAAGAAGTAGCGCGTGACCGCTCCGTCCGTTTCCTCAACGTACTTCAGGAGCTCACCGCGGTCGGCGTGCGCGCTGAAGGCATTGATCACCACGACCTCCGCTCTCAGCCGGTGCATCTCGCCGAAGATCTTGATCTGCGGCACCCGCTCCACGATGCGCTTGCCGAGGGTGTGCTCGGCGCAGAAATTGACGATGAGAATGGTGTTCCTGGGATCCTCGACGTTGTTCTTCAGATGATGGAGGATGCGGCCCGCCTCGCACATCCCGGACGAAGATATGATGACGCAGGGCGTTTTAATGTCGTTCAATTTTCGGGACTCGCTCGCGCCGCGGATGTAACGGCACATTTCAAAGCCGAACGGGTTCGTTGAGTTCATGATGTAGCGGTAGGTCTCCTCGTTGTAGCATTCCGGATGGAGACGGAAGATCTCGGTCGCGCTCACCGAGAGGGGGCTGTCAACGAACACCGGGAGCTCCGGGATGCGCTTCGACTGCATGAGGCGGTAGAGGGCATGGATGACCTGCTGGGTGGCGCCGACCGAGAAGGCGGGCACGATGATCTTCCCGCCCCTGCCCCTGGTGCGGTTCACCGCCTCAGCCAGCTTGTTCTCCGTATCCTCAATGGGGCCGTGCATGCGGTTGCCGTAGGTGCTCTCCATGACGAGAAAATCGAGGCCCGGCACAGGCGTGCGCGAGCGGAGGAGCGCCATCGTCTCCCGGCCGATATCGCCGGTATAGCCAAACTTGATCGCCCTCCCGCTCTCCTCAACCTCCAGCACCACAATCGCCGAGCCGAGGATGTGGCCCGCGTCCTTGAAGGTGAGCTGAACGCCGGGGAAGAGCGGCAACGGGCGGTCATAGCTCACCGTGACGAACTGCCGCAGCGATCTTTCCGCTTCCTCCTTGCTGTAGAGAGGCTCGATGAAGGGCGTACCGCTGTTCTTATGTTTCTTATTCAGGTAGGCGGCATCATCCTCCTGGATGTGGGCGCTGTCCAGGAGCAGAATCCCGCAGAGGTCGCGCGTCGCGGGGGTTGAGTAGATCGTGCCCTGGAACCCCTTCGTGCAGAGGGTGGGTATATTGCCGCTGTGGTCGAGATGAGCGTGTGAGAGAATGAGACAGTCGATCCGAACAGGGTCGAAGGGGAGTGTACGGTTCCGCTCGGCAGCTTCCTGGCGGCGCCCCTCAAAGAGGCCGCAGTCGAGAAGGATTCTCTTCCCCGCTGCCTCGACGAGGTGCATCGATCCGGTGACTTCCCGTGCGCCACCGAGGAAGGTTACTTTCATGGGATCAATAGAGCCCTTTTCTCGGATGGTGAACTTACACCACGGTGGCGTCGTTACTCTTCGATGCCGATTTGACGATACTCCTTATTGTTTCTGTCAGTTCCAATGGAAACATGACAACCGTATTCGCGGGACCAGCCCCAAGGCTGTCGATCGTCTGAAGTGTTCGCAGTTTCATCGCCCCCGGTGTCTGCTCCATGATGACGGCGGCGGCGGCCAGATTCGTCGCCGCAATCTTGTCGCCCTCCGCCTTCGTAATCGTGGCCCGCTTCTCTCGTTCCGCCGAGGCTTGCCGGGACATGATTCGCTTCAAGTCTTCCGGCATTTCGATGTCCTGAAGGCGAATGGAATCAATATGCAATCCCCAATCCTTGATGTGTTCCTCCACCACCTCGGCAATCCGCTTCTGAATATGCTCTCGCTCCGACAGGAGTTCGTCCAGCGAGAGTCCGCCAACGACGTCTCGCAACGTAGCCTGCGCGTACTGGGCGATGGCAAAAGCGAAGTCCTGGATTCGAATGACGGCCTTCTCAGCGTCCGCCACCAGGAAAAAGAGGACGCCGTCAATGGCCGCGGGAACATTGTCCTTGGTAATCACCTGCTGGCTGGGAATGTTCAGAGTAAGCAAGCGCAGATCTACAAACCGGACATTGTCAATGAAGGGAATGATATACATGATGCCCGGCCCTTTGACCGACCGAAACTTGCCGAGCCGGAGCACCACGCCCCGTTCCCACTGCGGGGCAACGCGAATACCGGAGACGACAATTCCCCAGATGACCGCAAAGATGCCCTCGGCCACGCCCCCGGCGACTTTCTGCATGTTGGTTCCGCGCCCCAGGCCCAGGAAGAGCACGAGGCCGAGAATGACGAAAGGGACAAAGAAGATAATTCCCCGTAACGGCCCTCCTATGGAAACGTGTCCCCGCTGCGGTTTCGCATAGACTTTTTGTGTGTCCATACGGCGAGCCTCCTTTTGTTGTTGGTTCATGAAACCCTCCAGAGTTCAGCACTCAGTTTATCATATTCCACATCGTCACATGCCCCTCTTCAATGCTGAACGCCGGAATTGAGCGGTGATCACGCTCAACGGAACGCTGGAAGGGAGCGAGCCGAGGGCTCGCGCATCCGCGCCGGCAAGGCTGTCATTGTTCAATATCTGTCCTTACCTAAAAAGTGAAGTACCTCGCGCTGCTGGTGAAATGTAAAGTTAAAAGATTTGACCCCCATCTCACGGGGAAAGCAGAATCAGATCTCGACTATTGACCAACGAGGAGCGTCTTGTTGGGCATGGTTATGTGATCAGCAAAACGCCGAGTTTATTAAGAACCTCGGACAATGTGGCCTCCGGGAGCTTACAGCAATACTGCGTATTCCTGGCCTGCCAATCAAGGCTCTTAACTTGATCGGATAAAATGACGCCGGAAGCTTTCAGCCCAGGAGGGATGCGCACTTCGAACGGATAACCTTTGATTTGAGTGGTAAT